>DRHQ01000126.1 GCA_011049545.1 Candidatus Aminicenantota bacterium
AATCTCTCTTTTGCTCAACGTGATAAAATCCTCTCTCATGTCGGTTCTCCTTGTTTGTCTTCACAAAGAAGAACCTTACACGATTTTCTAAAAACCGGAAATTTTTGCTTTGCCCAAACCGGAAATTATCACGTTGCTGTGACATTTGAGCAGGTTGCGTTTATTATTTTATTCTGTTATAAAATCTCTCTTTCATCTTTAAGGAAAATGTGATTTTATGATTCGCTGTGTGATATCAGACCTGGGCAAGGTGATCATCTTTTTTGACAATGATATATTTTTCGAAAAAATTGCAAATTATTCTTCTTATTCGATAGAGGAAATTCGAGAATTGGCCTCAGCTCATTTTGAGCTTGTTGAACTCTTTGATAAAGGAGAGATAACTCCCCGGGATTTTCACGCACGAGTCATACAAAAACTAGAAGCCCGCATAGATTATGATACCTTCTTCTCTATCTATAACGATGTGTTTTCTCTCATTCCCCCTGTGCTTAATATCATGAAGAGATTGAAGAGAAACTACCGACTTGTCTTGCTCTCCAACGCAGATGCCATGCGCTATGGCTTTGTAAAAAAGAAATTTCCCGAAATCCTGATTTTTGATGAATATGTCCTGTCCTTCGAGGTTGGGTTTATGAAACCCCATCCTCAAATCTACAAAGAAGCTTTGAAGAAGGCTGAGTTTCCGGCCAGGGAATGCGTTTTTATAGATGATAGAGAAGAGAATATCCAAGCAGCCGAAAAATTGGGAATAAAAGGAATTCAGATAGGCCCTCAAACCGACCTTGAAGCAGCTCTCAAGGATGCGGGACTTTCATTCTAAATTGTTTGAAAAATAAATTTCGGCGATCGTCCCCTTGTAGCATGATAATTAGTTGGAGAACATTTAATTCTCCCCGGGTTTGATTTATCTTCTGTAGGGGCTTGATTCATCAAACCCACCTTTTAGATATAAAAATAACCTGAACGGCTTTATTCTTGTGTGTGGGCTTGATTTCTTTGTAGGGGCTTGATTTCTTTGTAGGGGCTTGATTCATCAAGTCCACCTTTTAGATATAAAAATAACCTGAGCGGTTTTGTTCTTGTGTGTGGGCTTGATTTCTTTGTAGGGGCTTGATTCATCAAGCCCACCTTTAGAGAGTGATGTCCCCATAACAGGCAATTGCCTAGATTCTTAAGAAGAAGCTTTTATAATGACGCTTCGGCTTCTTGGACCATCGAATTCGCAGAAAAAGATCCCCTGCCAGGTCCCAAGAGCAAGCTGCCCTTCATCAATAATAACCTTGATCGAGGAACCGATAAGGCAGGCTTTAACGTGGGCAGGAGAGTTTCCTTCAGAGTGTCTGTAGGGAAGGGAATCCGGAACGATTTTTCTCAGAGCCATGAGGATATCTTCCTTAACAGAGGGGTCAGCGTTCTCGTTGATGGTCACTGCGGCTGTTGTGTGGGGGACATAGACATGGCAGATTCCGTCTTTAACGCCTGAAGAGACCAGCTCTTCCCTGACTCTTGCTGTTATATCCACCAATTCTTCTCTGGCCTGAGTCTTGACTTCAATTGTTCTCATTAATCACCTCTTTGCTAATACGATAATAAATGTGGGCTTAATAAATCAAGCTTAGGTGTATGATTTATTTTCTGTAGGGGTTTGATTCATCAAACCCGTCTTTTGGAATTTAATTCATTAAGTCGACTAATTTTATACATACGATAAAAAAAGTGGGTTTGATAAATCAATCCTTTACAGAGTAAAAAAACGATAAAAATAAAAAAATAAAAAAATTTAAAAAAAATGCTTGACAAAGAAGATGGTAGAGTATAAATTTTTTGTTGCAGATACAATATTTTGTATCTCTCATTCAAGGGACATACAACATATGGCACTTTTTCATTCCCTTTTTCTTTTTCTTTGAAGGATTATAGAGTGCTAATTCTAGCATTTTTCCGTTGGATAACGAGAAAAAATGAGTAATTTATTATTTGTATATACATAGAGAAAGGAGGCGACCCATGGAGAGGACAGTTTCAAGAATAAAGAAAAGAGACGGCAATATTGCTGATTTTGTCCAGAACAAGATAACAAACGCAGTTTATAAGGCCATGGAATCTCATGGACTTACAGATAATGGTGCTGCCACAACAGTTTCTGATATTGTGACGTTCATGCTGGAAGAAAAATTCGGAGGCTATACTATTCCCTCTGTGGAGCAGATTCAAGACATCGTAGAGATGGTACTTATGAAGCGAGGATATCATGATGTTGCTAAGTCATACATACTTTACAGGGAAAGGCACAAAGATATCAGGGCGGCAAGGGAGACAGGTATCAATTTGGAGAGACTGATCAAGGATTACATCAATGATGCCGATTGGAAGATAAAAGAGAACAGCAACGAAGGCACTGTGAGTTTTTCAGGGCTGAATGCTAGAGTTTCCGGTGAGGTTCTTTCTAATTTCGCCCTCAACCAGCTTTATTCAGAAAAGATCAAGAGGGCTCATTTGGAGGGAGATTTCCACGTCCATGACCTTTCCTACCCTATTGTGGGATATTGCGCGGGCTGGTCATTGGAGAACCTTCTCAAAAAGGGATTCGGTCATGTGCCAAATCAAGTCCACTCTTTTCCTGCTAAACATCTGGAAACGGCAACCCTGCATATGGTGAATTTTATCGGCACAATGCAGGGAGAGTTTGCTGGAGCTCAAGCTTTTTCCAGTGTCGATACTTTTCTGGCTCCTTATGTCAGAGCCGACAACCTTGACTACGAAAGCGTCAAACAAGATATTCAGAAGCTCATCTTTGGATTGAATATTCCCTCTCGATGGGGATGGCAGACTCCTTTCTCCAACCTGACTTTTGATTGGACAGTTCCCGGAGACATGAGGGATAAGAATGTTATTGTCGGAGGGGAAGAGAAGGATTCGACCTACGGGGAGTACCAAAAAGAAATGAATATGATCAATAAGGCTTTTCTAGAGTTGATGTTCGAAGGGGATCAGAAGGGCCGCGTTTTTACTTTTCCGATACCCACTTACAATTTAACCAAAAATTTTGACTGGGATTCTCCGAACGCCAATCTTCTTTTTGAAGTCACAGCCAAGTATGGAATTCCTTATTTCCTAAATTATATCGGTACAAACTTGGATTCCGGTGACATAAGAGCCATGTGCTGTCGTTTAAACCTTGACCAGCGGGAACTCCAGAGAAGACCTGGCAGCATGTGGGGACCAGGCGATTCTACGGGCTCGATAGGGGTAGTAACCATAAACATCAACAGAATGGCTTATTTAGCAAGTTCGCGTGAGGAGTTCTTTGCCAGCTTAAAAAATATAATGATATTGGCTAAAGAGTCGCTTGAGACCAAAAGAGAGGTCGTTAATAACATGATGGCCAAAGGAATGATGCCTTACACCATGGTCTACCTTGGTCATTTTGATAATCATTTTTCCACAATTGGTCTTTGTGGCATGCATGAGGCCTGTCTGAATTTTCTGGGAAAAGGGATCGGTACTCCAGAAGGAAAGGAATTCACCATAGAAGTCCTCGAATTCATGAAGGATGAGATCAGAAAATTTCAGGAGGAGACTGGCAATATATATAATTTGGAGGCAACGCCGGCGGAATCCACTTCTTACCGCCTGGCAAGGATTGACAAGCAGAAATACAAAAACATTATCACTGCAGGAACAGAGAAGTATCCCTATCTCACTAATTCCACTCATCTCAATGTGGACGCAACCCGAGATATCTTTGAAGCCGTGGAGCATCAAAAGGCTATTCAGCCGCTTTATACAGGGGGGACTATATTTCATTCCTTTCTCCCTGAAGCAATTGACAGGGAGACATGCAAAAAGTTAGTGAGGAAGATTGCGGAAACAAAACTTCCCTATTTCAGTATCACTCCCACTTTTAGCGTCTGTCGGAATCATGGATATCTTAAGGGAGAGTTCCCTAAATGTCCTGAATGCGAGGAAGAGACAGAAGTTTACTCCAGGATAGTGGGTTACCTGAGGCCTGTTAGCACCTGGAACGATGGCAAGCAGCAGGAATTCAAAGAAAGAACCACTTACTCAAAAATAGGGTAGACGATGGAATATTTTCTTTTTACCTATCCAAATTGTACAAAATGCGAGGAAATAAAGAGCTATTTAGGAGGGGCCGATCTTGAAGGACAGGAATGTAACCTTGTTTTAAAAGAAAGCAAGTTGAAAATTAGAGAATTTTTAGGCTGTTTAAAACGCGATGATAAAGGAGCGATCATCATTCCTACCCTGGTCCTTCAGGAGAATGGAGAAGTTGTTACCGTGTTAAATAATAGCAAGGAGTTAGAGGATTGGTTGAGATCAAAGGCTTAGAAAAATTTTCCCCGAAAGATTTTCCCGGATATATTTCCTCAACTGTGTTTTTGGGCGGATGTAACTTCAGGTGTCCTTTCTGTCACAATTCGGATCTGGTGCTTCGACCGGAGATTCTGCCCACGTTTCCCCTGGATTATTTCCTCAGCTTCCTTGATTCGAGAAAAGGCTGGCTTGAGGGCATCTGCATTTCCGGTGGAGAACCCCTGCTTCAAGATGATTTAGAAACCTTACTTATTCTCATAAAAGACAGGAACCTTTTGGTGAAGATTGACATAAATGGTTCCTTTCCTTCAAGGCTTGAAGATCTCATTAAGAAGAAACTCGTTGATCATATCGCTATGGATGTAAAAGCTCCGTTGAAGCGATATCAAGAAGTAACCAGAGCCACGGTGAATGAAGAGGACATTGTGCGAAGCGTGGACATCATCAAAAATTCGGGTCTTGAGTATGTTTTTCGAACTACTTTGGTACCTGGTCTGGTAGGACCAGAAGATATCAAAAAAATCTGTAAGATGCTCGAAGGCGCAAAGATTTTCCAGCTCCAGCAATTTGTTGCCCTGAACACTCTTGATAGTCATTATCTTCAAAAAAAGCCTTATCGTCGGGAGGAAGTTCAGGGATTCGCAAGGATTGCAGAGCCCTATTTTTCAGAAGTCAGAATCGAAGGCGTTTAAACTATGGAGCTCAAAATTCAAAGAATTCATGAGGATGCCAAACTCCCCCTTTATCAACATAAAGGAGATGCTGGGTTAGACATTTTCTCTTCGATAGATTGTGTTTTGGAAGCAGGTGAGGTTAAGCCTGTTCCCACAGGGATTAGAATGGCCGTTCCCGATGGTCACGTAGGGTTGGTGTGGGATAAGAGCGGAATTTCCCTAAGAGGAGTCCATCGGTTGGCAGGAGTTATCGATTCAGGCTATAGGGGGGAGGTTCGGGTAGTTATGGTGAATCTCGGAAACGAGGCCTTTGTCATCGAGAAAGGGATGAAGATTGCTCAGCTTTTGGTCCAGCCCGTTACTGAGGTGAAGGTTGTCGAGACAGAGGAGCTGGAGACAACGTCGCGGGGGGAAGAAGGATTTGGAAGCACCGGGAAGTATTAATTAAAAAAAATCTAGTCAGCCGGACAAACAAAGTTAAGCAGAAGATGAAATTCGCTGTCGTCCTTGTCCGTCCTAAAAATCCAGAAAACATCGGCCTTGTCGCTCGAAATATGAAGAATACAGGGTTTGAGAAATTAAGGCTTGTAGGTGTTAAAAGCATCGCTCAGAAATCCTATGTGACTGCTGTTCATGCCCGGGATATATTGGAAAGAGCCAGATTTTGTCCTGATGTGAGCGAAGCCACAGCCGATCTGGATATAACCTTTGCTTCTACCTCGAAGACAAGGAAAAATTTTCTCTCAGTATCCCTAAAAGATGCCGTACGAGAAATGTTTCAATTTCCCGCATCTACAAAGATTGGACTTCTTTTCGGATGTGAAAGGACAGGCCTGACTTCAGATGAGCTGCGCTCCTCAAACTTCAGGTTTATGATTCCCCAGGCTACAAGACAGCCATCTTATAACCTTGCCTCTGCTGTACTTCTGACCGTGTTTCATATATTTGCCCATGATCATTTCAAAGAAGTTGAGACTGTAAGAGAAAAACCTCTTTCGCGCCAGGAACAGGAGGAATTCATCCGTCTTATTCTTCGCAAGTTGGAGCAGAATAATTTTATTCACAGCACAAACAAGCGCCATATGACAGAAATGATCTATGATCTTTTTGGAAGATTCGCTTTGACATCAAAAGACAGGAAATTGTTGCTTGCTCTTTTTTCAAAAACTGTCAGCCAGTAAAATAATAGCCCAGGAGATTACCAACTTTTCCGGGGTCAGACTTTCATAGCTTTTATAATTTGAATTGTTATTTATATCTTTCTTAAAAACCTCATGCTTTATCTGATCATATTGAAATATCCTGATCATATAAATGATAAAAATCTGATGTCACCGGATATCCCACTTTAAAAATTGACACAGAAGATTGTTCTGGAGCAATTAATGTTTTTGACAATGAACAAAGATTAAGTTAAAAAAATAGTTCCTAGCGAAACTGAAAGGAGGAATGATATGGATCGAGAGATGAAGATTTCTTTCCCTGGCGGGTTGCGTGTGGATGCTGAATACAAAGGATTTGTCATGAAAACCGATCAGCCAGTGTACTTAGGTGGTGATGGTTCAGCACCTGCTCCCTTTGATATGTTTTTAGCCTCCATTGCTACCTGTGCCGGCTATTATGTTCTTGCTTTCTGCAATAAGCGAGAGATTCCTACTGAAAAGGCAGCCGTTGTAATGAAGACAAAGAGGAATCCAGAAACCAAGAGGATCGAAAAGATATCAATCGAGATTCAACTCTCTCCCGAATTTCCTGAGAAATATAAAAAAGCCGTGATCAAGGCTGTGGATGGCTGTACTGTTAAAACGCACATTTTGAATCCGCCAGTCTTTGAAGTTGAAGCCAAGATTGGCAATTAAATTAAATTGCAGGGATTTGATTTGTCTTGTAGGGGCTTGATTTATCAAGCCCACCTTTTTTTATTCATATGGACTTTATTAATCAAACACACATTTTTAATTATTTATCGAGGCTTGATTCATCAAACCCACACTTTTATCTTATCTTGAAACCTGTGGAAGCCAGAGATAATAAAATCCACTTTTTAAAGAGCGAAGCATCTTTTCAAAGTTATTTCCTTCAAAAAGAGAAGGCCTCTCTAATTTTGTGGCATAGATATTTGTTTTTCTTTTAGGATAATAAGTATATGCGATTACTTTTGCATCTTTAATCATGGCGAGAGATAGAGCTTTCTTCAAGGCCGAATCAAAATAGCCAATTTCATCAATCAATTTTAGCATGTGAGCCTGACTGGCAGTGTAAATCCGGCCATCAGCTATTTTTTTTAGCTTCTCAAAGGAAAGCGAACCTTTCCGTTTTTGATAGACCACATCCAGGAACTTGTTGTACAGTTCATCGATGACACTTTGAAAAATCTTTTTCTCTTCTTCTGTTAAATCTTTAAAGGGACTTCCTGAATCTTTCATCTTCCCTGATTTAATGACATTTACCTTTATTCCGATTTTCGTGAAGAGCTCCTGAAGATTGGGGAAAATTGAAATAACACCAATGCTCCCGGTGATTGTTGAAGGATGGGCAATGACGTAGTCACAGGCTGAGGCAACATAATAACCCCCAGAAGTGGCCATCCCCATCATTAGGCCCACTACAGGGATGCTGGTTTTTTCTTTGAATCTTAAAATTTCGTTGTAAAGAATATCGCTTGCTGTGACTTCCCCTCCCGGAGTATCCAGGCGGAGGATTAATGCTTTAACCCTCTTATCTTCAGAGGCTTTCGCCAGTCTGTAATAAATTCTCGAGAGGATATCTCCTTCTCTTTCGAATAAACCGGGATTAAGGGTGGTACTGATGAGGCCCGTGACATCAAGGATGAGGATTTTTTCTTTGGCCGGACTTTTAATTAGGAGGACTTCATGAACTTCCTCTTCTCCAAGAAAATCGAGGTGAATGTGAAGAGCACAACCGGATATCAACAAAGAAATGGAAATGATTAAGACAAGATTTTTTTTCATCTCTCCTCCTGGGCTCTAAGATTCAAGTCTTAAGTAATTATACCATATTACCCAGCCTGATCTATTCATAAATTATGCCGGCACCAATATTTATTCTCACTGATATCTTGGAGGCTCAGCTTGCCGCTGCTTAGTATAAAAAACCGGTTCTCATAATAGCCGAACGTCTCGAGGTTAGGGGCAAAAATAAAAGAGTGTCCGGCCATAAAAAAAAGGAGAAGAGAAAGAGGGACTTTTCTTTTGACCATGACCCCTAAGACCAACATTTTTTTTAAGGATTTAATTTATCAAATCCTTGATGAATAATGATTACTGTTCATCGTTTCTGGGAACGATTATTTTTAGAGCTCGAGGGAGAACTCTGAATTCAAACTTATCCTTCATTCCCAGAAATTCACCGTTGTACTGGACGGGAAGGTCTTTACCCCGAACGATCATTTTTTTTGCTTTAAAATGTTTCTGTGTTTTTTGATATAGACCGAAATAGATGAGAGGAAAAAACAATAAGTATTTTAATCCACTTGTTTCATACAGAGTAATATCGAGATATCCGTCATCGATTTTGGCTCTGGGAGAAACTTTCCAGCTATAACCAAAATAGGTTGTTTTTCCTACCACACACTCAAAAAGCCTTAGGTTTAATGTTTTTTTATCAAAATGCTCTCCGTTATCGTTTATACCATCGAAAAGCTCTATTTGCTGTTCTGTTTTGGGTAAGGAGGGTATGATCCTTGAGGCTAAGACATGACCTAAGAAGCCTTGAATGTTATGTTGAAGTTTTTCCTGGGTGGCTTTGGCTGTTGCTCCGATACTGGCAATTCCGGTCACTTTTCCTTCGATATCGATAAGATCGATTTCTCTTGTTTCGCCTTCTTTGAGGAGCTTGATGGCTTTTTTTATATTTTTTGGAAGGCCCAGGGATTTTCGGAAAGCGTTACCACTTCCAAAGGGTATGATTCCTAAGATGACATCCTTCTCTCTTCGGGCTTCGATGATGCCTTGGATGACATCGGAAATTGTCCCGTCTCCACCCACAGCCACTATGATTTTTTGGGTCAGGCTTTGTTTCCGGGCTATTTCAATGGTTTCTTCTTTGCTCCCTTGAAAATCGATGATCTGACATGGCAGGTTTTTCTGGAGATATCTTTTAAGCTTCTTTCTTCTCTGCCACTTTTTGTTTGCTGCCTGTGGGTTGACGATGCAGGAAATTTCTTGCGGGGAAAAAATGTTTTCGTTCATTCTTAGCCTGACTTTGAATTTATAGCATCTCGATATATTTAAGTCAAAAACTAATCTAGCAACTAATACAAACGCAATTATTCCAGTGTCATCGCGAGGAGCAGAAAGATGGGGTTAGGTCTTGTTTTTTGCGTCTATGCATTAAATAAATAATTTTTATAATTAAAAGGTGGGTTTGATGAATCAAACCCCTACGATATTATTATCAGGAGTTATCAGGTATGATGGATACGTGGAGTCACTTTCGATAGTAATCTACTGTTTCTTTGATTCCATTTTCCAGGCTGTATCTGGCGTGGAAACCGAAATCTTTCTCTGCTTGGGATGAAGAGAAAAGCCACGGAGTTTGAGTCATAGTGCTCCAGAGCTTTCGCCCGAAATAGGATTTTATAAGTCCTGTTTTTTTTAACATATCAACGAGCCAGGCTACAAAAGAAATTAATTCCTCAGGAAGAGGAAAAAAGAACGACTCTCCTAAAACAACCTTTTTTATAGTGAGAATGATATTTCGCCAGGAATAGCCATTTCCGTCTGTTAAATAATAAACCTGGTTTTTAGTATTTGGTGAGAGAGCTGCCTGGAGTATGCCTTGGATGAGGTCTCTGACATAAATCAGGCTGGTTGTTTCTTTTTTTCCTTTGAGCAGAGGGACAATCCTTTTTCTGATAAGTTTTATCAGATGTTCAGTTTCCTGCTGCCTTGGGCCGTATACACTGGGAGGGCGAATAATGGTGGCCGGGATGAGATCCCATGCCTCACGGACGGCTTCTTCGCCCTTAAGTTTGGTGCGACCGTATTCTGAAACGGGAGAAGGAGCCTGGTTTTCTTCAGAGTAAAAATTCGGAAGAGAGGGACCAGCTGCGGATATAGATGAGATGTAGATAAAACGCTTGAGGGATGTATTTTTCGAGAGGCATGCTTGAACTAGATTCCTGGTCAGCTGATGATTGGCAATATCGTAAACTGTGCGGCTGGCTGGGTAAATTCGCCCTGCCAGATGGAAGACGTAATCCTGACCTTTGACCGCCTTCCCTAAGCTATCTACATCATTCGCAGAGCCTTCGACAAAACGAACAGGGAATTTTTGGAGAAAATCAGCCCTGCTTTTGGACCTTATAAGACAGGTCACATCCCAGTTTTCTCCGACTAGGATTTGAACCAGATGACTCCCGATAAAACCAGTTGCTCCAGTAACTAAGGCTTTAAGAGGCATGTGTTTTGTTTCTTTGTCTATTTTTTAAAAATCTTCTTAGAATGGGACCGTTGACTGAGACAATAAGAATTATGAATATTACGATTATCAAATAATCTGGAATATTGATTGCTCGGCCTAAAAGGGCAAGGACATAAAAGCGGGGAGTTCTTGAGAGAAAAACAGCCAGAAGGTATTTCCAGATGGGATAATGCGCCAT
>DRHQ01000127.1 GCA_011049545.1 Candidatus Aminicenantota bacterium
AATCTCTCTTTTGCTCAACGTGATAAAATCCTCTCTCATGTCGGTTCTCCTTGTTTGTCTTCACAAAGAAGAACCTTACACGATTTTCTAAAAACCGGAAATTTTTGCTTTGCCCAAACCGGAAATTATCACGTTGCTGTGACATCGGCGTTAGTTTATTTTTACGGGGATGTGTAAATTTTGATATTATCACATAAATGGGGTCACGTCTTGTTTTTTGCCCATAGTGTCATGATCCCATAGTGTGATCTCACTGGCTACTCCACTGGCTAAATCAAGGCATTAAAAAGACTGTCTAACTCCTCTATTGGGGTGAGGAAAACCCTCTTCATAAGGTTAGTCAAACAGGAACAAATTCACCCTATGATTCATCCTAAAAGGGCATTGATAAGACTGAGGCTAAAATATATTTTTAAGTCATTATGCTAATATCAATCATCCTTCTTGAATCAATGGCACTCGTAGGACAAGCTACGAGCATATCCTCTAATCAGTTTCAGGAAATCCTAAGGATTCTCTTGATGCCGATTGCGTGGATTTTACCTATGCAAAGGGCAATTCTCGATTTCTTTATGCATTCTTCCTCGCCCTGGTCAGCTGCTGGAAAATTTCTCTTTCTCCTCTTCCCTCTTCTGCTCTGGCTCGGCGTGATCTGGAGCACACAACTTTCTATCTATACACTGCCTTTTCGCTCAAATCGCATTAAATTCATTACAACTCTGCTTCTTTCCTGGTGGGATGGGGCACGAGCAGTGTGGCTCTTCTGGGTCGGTTTGTTTCGGCTCCTAGTTGTCTTAATTGGGTGGCTGTTCTCTATTTTACGCCTTATTGTGAAATTCATAGTTGAAGCTATAAAGCAGATTGTAGTCGCCCCATTCACGATGACCGGTAAGATGACAAAAAGTTTCTTCCGGCCTGGTATCCCCTGGGTTGCCTTTGTGACCCTTATATTCTGGTGCATGCTTGAAGCTGTGATCTTTGCCTACGTCCTTTTCCCTACTATTTCAGAAGTACTTATGGACATCGTCGGAACGGATAAGCCATCTCCACTGGTGATGCCTTTGTTGTTTGTATTCTTGCTCTTTATCATCATGGGAAGCTTTGCTGCCCTCCAGGCATTAGCAGATGCCGTACAGACAAAACAGGTTAAGCTCATCATCCAGATGACTATAATTGAATTGATCGTAATGGGCTTTGAGGCGATGTTCCTTTATCGTGAGCTGGTTGATGCCATCACACCCTGGATAGTACAGCAGACGGGTGTCCGAATGGGAATCGGCTTCACCATGGGGACTGCTTGCATGGGATGGATTGCCATTCGAGGCATGACCTGGTTCTTATTCGGACAGTTCGGCATAGTGCCGCTTTTGGCTCTTATTGCCCGTCGACCAGTAGGCCAGGCAGGAGAAGAACAGAAACAATATGCATCCGACATCCAGGAAATACCGCAATGGTGGAGAAAACCGATACAAGAGTTTAAAAATGAGATCGAATGGCTGCATAGGAAGTTTAATGAACTTCTGGAATTCCTGACCCTACCCATCCTTCAAGTTCTGGCGGTTATTTTGAACTTCTTCATGATCTTATTGACTGCACGGCCGATCTTCAACCTACCGTTCAAAGAGTTAAAGGATGTGATGGATACGCGAGATATCCTCATAGCAAAAAATCTAGCCCCAAAGAAAGGAGACCAATCCTGATGTTGAAATTTAAAAACCTATCAATCTGGCTGGCCGGAGTCGCAGTTCTCTTAATTATCGTCACGGCGTGCAGCCCCCCCAGCACTGAAAAAGTATCTCGATTGGTCATGTTTGTCGGTGTGGACGTGAGCGGATCTTTCCTGAAATCAGGTTATTACGATGATGCTCTGACCTTTCTCTCTCACTACATCTACGGCCACCTTAATAAAGTGGGAGAACTGGCTGGATTGCGGGCACTGTTCGTGGGCTCTATCGGAGGTCATAGCACGAACGAGCCCAAGGCATTCCATCCTATCCATGATCTCCAAGACAAAGATGTGAGACAGATAAGAGCAGCCCTTAAAGAGTGGTTTCCGCCAACAGATGCGATAACAGACTTTAACGCCTTCTTTGCGGAAGTCGCTGCTCAGACTAAGGATAGAAACCTTACCCTCGCACCGATTTGCATTATGATTATAACCGACGGTGTTCCGGCTACGGGAGTCAGAGAGGCAAAAACCACTTATGAGCAGATTGATCTGGATCCGCTGGAATATCTTTCTCGACGGGTCACTGTCCGGCTCACCTACCTGGACCCGATAGTCGCCAAGCGCTGGCGAGACAGTGTTCCCAAGCGGCGAGTAAGAGTATGGACGGTCCCCGGAGAGGTCATGGAAGGCTGGAGAGGTCAGATCGTACCTGGTGTTGAACTGGCTAAACAAGACAAATTCTGGAAGTGGGTTAAAGACAACGTTGATTTCCGGGTGCGTGCTAGAAAATTCTAAACTACGTTCCGTTTATCAATAAAACCTAACACATCAAAACGGCTTATTTTTTTATCCTCATTTAAAACCCCATGGGGCCTGGCTCCATTTATTCAGTTAGCGTCCAAAAGAAACTGCGGTAACTAAAAAAAACGAAAAGCGTAGTTCCATGTGCTTTATTAATCCTGCCATAGTTCTGGGAATATTTTCTTGAGAATGGATAAAGATTCAGGAAAGAGTTCATTGAGGGTAACGTATCTCCACTCAGCATACTGAATCTGCCATCTGTCATTTCTTTTTATTAATTTAATTTTCACTCGGTAATTTTCGGTTGAATATCTGATTAATTTGCGAAAAACCTTAGCAGCCCCAGAGGAAAACGCCACTTCAGTTTGAATAGACGCCTCCAAGGAGGAAATTTCTTCTACTTGTGTACTTAACATATTGATGGCAATTCCTCTGTATCTTGCATAGTATTCATTAATCATATCCTGTGTTTCCTTTTTTCCTCTGCCCTCAAAATCGTGATAGTCATCCGCAAAATTTATCATTATGCTGGCCATATCCTTTTTTTCGGCATATTTTCCGACATCGTCCATTATTTCAAGGATCAATTCTTCTTCTGTTTTTTCCTGGCAAAAGGTCAAAAAGAAAACAAAGAAAAAGATTAATGAAAAAATTAGTGCATTTTGGATATGATTTTTCATCTGATTTTTAGACTAACCGTATTCTAATGTTACAATTAGACAGAGTCAATATCCTGTGCCTTTCTTCTGTTGCGTTTTGCT
>DRHQ01000128.1 GCA_011049545.1 Candidatus Aminicenantota bacterium
GATACTTAAGGTTCCTGAGAGCTGCTGTGCGAATTTCTGCATCCTTATCGGAAAGGAATCTCAACAGGATCTTATTGGAAGCTTCGTCTCCAGATTTTCCCAGGGCTTGGATAACATCAAGCCTTATTGCTTTATCCGGATGATTGACGAAATCTTCAAGATGGGCTATTTCCGTTTTTTCGCTTATAGTCGCCAATATACTTATAATTTCCCTTGTCAATGAAGCTGACCGGTCACGGGCAAGGCTGAGAAAAGAGTTTAAGTCCTCCTTTCCCATTTTTTTCAAAAAATTTAAAGCCTTCTGCCTGGAAAAAGGAAATCTTGAATCCTCCCAAATCGCGGCAACAACCGGAAAAGCGCTTACTGCCAGATTATCCAGATATCCGAAGAAAGTGTCAAAATCTGTGACGCGTCCACCCGAGTATATCTTTTTCAAATTATCGATAGAGTCAGGCGCTTTAGCATTATCCGAGATTCTCCCCAGCAATTTCGCTCTTTCTTCAGATTTAGCAGAGATAATTTCCTTTAACTCGTCAATCCTTTTTAGAATTGATAAAGCCATTGAAAAATCAGATTCTTCCAGGACTGTTTGGTGGCATTCAGCAAGGACGTCTGAAACAGCCGCGAATTGCTCATCCTTTTCTTCACAAAAGAGGAGTTCAAAGACCAAAGATATTAGCTCAGCCATATGAGGAGTTTTCCGACTCTCTGAGATCATGTACCCAATCTCAGGGATTTCATCCTTGCTTATAGCACCCACCGTAGTACCAGCCATTATGCCCGCTCCAGCGCCCTCTCCATCGACATCTCCTTCGCCTTCTCCCTCTCCCTTTTCTCTTCCTTCCTCTATTCCCAAACTAAGGCTTTTTTTAAAGAGTTCATCATCATCAAGGGTTAGCTCCACCTTCCCCTTTCCAAATCCCATTTTATCAAAAATGCCTATTTCTTCTGCCGGTTCTCCGATATCCTGTTCAAGAAATTCATCCAAGGAATAATATCTTATATAAACAAAATTCTTTTCCCAAATAGAGTTAACAATATCAGCATCTTCTGCAGGAAGGTCAGCAACTTCACTTATGACCCTAAAAAATTCATGAAGCTCTCCTTTATCCAGGCCCTTATGAAAAGACAGCTCTCTTAGCCCATCTTTATGAAAGAGAAAAGGAAGGCTTTTGCTTCTTTCCTCACCCTGGAAGACTATCTCTCCCTTGTAAGAGAAGCTGAATTCTCCCACCTCTATTGCTAATTCTTCATATTCGTTAAGGAATTCTCCCATCTGGTTACTAAATAGATCTACAGATTTTGCAACAGAGGGATTTTCTGGAGGATAGAGCTTTATCAGAGAGAAAGCTTTTTTAAAAAACTGGATAACATTCCCGGCCTTTTTGAGTTCAAGAGGATTAACCTTGGGTTTCTCTTCCTCTGGCTCGGGTTTCTTTTCGGCTACCGTGGATTTCTGTTGGGCTGCCTGGGGTTTCTGTTGTTCTGGCTGGGGTTTCTGTTGAACTTGCTCTGGCTTCTCTTGGTCTTGCTCAGGTTTCTCTTTTTCTAGCTCAGGTTTCTGTTGATCTGCTTTGGGCTTCTCTTCCTCTGCCTGGGGTTTCTGTTGCTCTGCTGCATTTTTTTGGGCTTTGAAATCTTCCGGGTCCATTTCCAGAACTCTCTTAATACAGGTTATTATTTATTTTTATTCAAACTGAATGCTTCATTCAAAGGGAACACTTCTCTTAGCCAAACCTTGTCCCTTTTTCTCATTATTCTGCATTATTTTAAACCATTTCTTAAATTTTGTCACCTTTTATCTCTTAGATATCCATTGCAGGTGCATGATTTACCTGGTGTAGGGGTTTAATTTATTGTAGGGGCTTGATTTATCAAGCCCTCCTTTTAAAATATATTCAATGATTTATAGTTAATGTAAGGGCTTGATTTATCAAGCCCACCGCTTGATTATTTCTGTATAAATTTGATTCTTCTGCAGGGGCTTGGTTTATATTGTGTAGGGGTTTGATTTATCAAACCCACATGTTAATTATAAAAATTACTGTCCCTTCAACCTAGCCAGCCGCTTCTTAGCATCATCAACCTCAACAATACCAGGGTCAACATCTTTCCAGAGGTTGAGGAATTTTTCGTAATGGTCTATGGCTAAGATTTAGCTAAATACTCTAACGGGATTCCTTCAATTGCTTCTTTAAATGTGGAAGAAAAAAATTGAAAATCTTCAATACCAAGGCCTTTTATATTTTTATATCTTTTTTCAAGTTCTCTATCAGGATTAAAGACCCAAAATTTCCTCAATCTTTTTATAGGATTTATTGTTCCTAATCCAAGTAAATATTTAAAAAATAAATCAGTCTCTGGCATTGAGTATCCTATTATAAAAATATTTTCGGCTTCAGATAATTCTATCGCAGCTTGTTTCCAAACAACCTTTATATAATGATGATAATCAGTTTTATTCCATGTAGGGGGGATAAGAAGGGGGATATCTTTCAGTTTGGCTCGACATCCGCCAGAATGAAAGAAATTACCGATTTTGGAGCCAATCCTAATTGGAATTTGATCTGGTGATAAGCCTGGCTGCAATGATGGACGAAACTTAGTAAAAAATTTAGTAAAATCTATAGGCATGATTTGCTTACATTTTGAACAGATCCCCCAATTTATGGACCCATGTAATTTGATTAATTTAATTTTATTTTTTGAATGGGGAAGGCAATAATTATAAGGTATCCCATAAAAAGAAAGTGAGTGATCAAGAGAAATATCATAATTAAAAGTAATAGCACTAAAAGAGATATTATTTCTGTACATATTACGTAAAAATTTGCCGGCAAACTCAGCATAGGTTTTCGCTGCAGACGCAATTTTACCTTCTTTATGAACAAAAAGGTTTTTTTGTTCAATTGTAACTACAATAAATTTAATAATCGATTTACGTAACTCTTCAATTTTTTCTGCATTTTCATACCCTGGGAGCTTGTTTAAAAGTCTTCCCATTTCAATAAGGCCAAATACATCTTCAATATTAATTAGTTCAATATTAATTTTTGAATAAAGAGAATTATTAAGCGATGTTATAGCTTGGTCGACTCTATCAAAATCAATTTTTTCTGTGGGAGAGATTTTTTTGTTTTTTAAAGCAAGCCCTTCTTCTATAAATTTATTCATTAAAGGAACACCTGCGTCTTTTGAAGCCCCTGCACCAAAGATGAAAACATTTTCAGCCATTTAATTCTCCTCCTGTTAGTTTTATTTAACTATTAAACTTTTTGTGAGAGATTTCCTTCTCTCTCACTTTGTCTTTCCATACGAGGCACTAATTCGCTCAGTGCCTCTTTTGCAACCCAGGGAAGCCAGGGCTTTAGGGTATTTGGCTTCCAGTTGGCTTATTTCCCTTTTCTACTTTTTTATGGCTTATTAAGAATTCTACTTAGATTCCTACCTTTTCAATTTCTTAAGGAATTAAACATATCAACAATTACGTCATCACTAACATCTTTAACATTACTATATGGTTCTACATAATCCCTCTCTGGATAGTCTCCTTCATAATCTGTAATATCAGCAATTCTCTCATCTATTTCGGATGAATAATACGACAAATCCATTGCACAAGATTCCTCTAAATCAGCTATGTTGTATTGTAATTCTTCAAGAATGTCTAAATCATCTTGATATAATTCTTCGTCAATAATGCCGGTAATTTTTTCTTCTAAATTTACTATCCACAAAAATATTCGATACTCATCTGGGTAAATATTTTTTATTTTCGTAAACTCTACAACATCGCGTGCCCAATTTAAGCTATCAAATAGACTCGATAACATTTCTTTTTTATCTATAGAAAGATTTTTATTAAATTTCTCTAATAAATGTACATAATGTTCAATTTCTTGTGAATCTAAATTCTCAGGAATAAAATTGTTTAGTCTATCTATAATCATTTTTTTAATTTGAGGCGCTTTTTCATAGTCAAATCTTATTACAATTTGATATAGCTTCTCTAAATCACTACTTGGCATTCTACGCCAATACCTTTCTCTTCTAGGATGGGGAGAAATAGTTAAATGCAATATTGAGAAATTTAAATAATCAAAATCTTTTGTTATTTGGCGTATGAAAATATTTAGAGTTTCAGAATAAAGACAAATTTTGTCTCTTTTCTTTTTATCAACTGTAAAATTTTCAACTAATTGATTTAGAAACACTGCAGAGGAAATAATATCTGAAATAAGAAGCCTTTTATTTTTTAAATAATTAATGAGAAAATCTTGTATTGAGGGATTTTGAAATTCAATTATTATGTTATTTCTATCATCCTTTTGAGAAATAATAAAACAATTTTCTAATTCTTTTATGGATTTTTCGAATTCAAAACCGCTGTATGCAATATTATGTTTTGAATAGTGCAACTTAATAAAGTTTTGAGTAGCCAGAAGTAAATCTTCCAATAAAATGGGAGTGCCAGTTGTAGTCAAAATAACTAAAATAATCTTCGATAAATCAGAAATTTGATGTTCATAGGCATGTTTCCATATCCCTTCGGGATAATCTAGAAATTTTTTGAATTTTATGAAAAATTTTTTAGGCGGTATTAATTTCCACACTTTTTCTTTCGTAATTGATTCTATTATTCTTGGATTGTAATTAGGGTGCTCGATGATTCTTAAATAATTCTTTCTTTCAAGAATACTTGTAATGTAAAGTTTGTCTAATTCCGAAAAATAAAGGTGATTGTATAAAATTTTAGATCTAACTAGTTTGTCATATTTTGAAAGATCAACAATACAACAAGTATCAACACTGAAAAATTCGAAACTTTCAAATGTAATTTTGGCCTGATTAAGAATATACTCTCTTGTTGCAAGAATTAATATTTTATTTTTTGATTCGTTTATTTTTTTTATAAAATTTATAATCCGTGCATCTTCATTGTTTGCAAAGTTTGCCTTGAAAAAGTTTCTTTTCCCTAAAAAATCATCGAAAAAGAATACCTGTTTTTTATTTTTATCATATAATTTGTAACCTTCCCCGATACTTTCAGACAACAAAATGAATTCTTCAAATCCATTTGCTAAAAAATAGTAAACCAGTATTCTCGCTAAAGTTGTTTTCCCGATTCCAGGTATTCCTGAAATTATTACATATTTATTTTTTTTGATAATTTCTAATGCTTCTTTAAAACTCTCATTTTGTACGTAAATTTTAATATTTCTAAAAATAACATCCTCTTCGAAACTTGTCTGATTATAAATCTTACTATGTTGAATTCTAGATAATATATTTACGCTAGATAACCATAATTTATAGTGCTTTCTTTCAATTGAAGGATGTAAGCCCAGTAAATTGTTCAAATCATCTCTACCATAAATATCACTGTTATTTTTTATATAAGGAGTAAGAATCGCCTTAATTTCATTTTTATTCTTATTTGTTAAACTAACTGAGGAAGTAATAATATATCTGGTAGGTTGCTGAGGAAGCTTTTTTATTTTTTCTGCTTCTTTTTTTAGACCCGTTCTTAAATCTGAATATTTTTCATATCTCTTACATTGGACAATTAAATTTTTCTTACCTTTGCTATATCTTAAATCGATACCGCTGTCTCTTCCTGAAGCAAAGCTTTCCAATCTTAAATTCAATTCTGCTTGAAGTAAATCTCTCGATAGTTCTTCAAATTCTGCTGGAGAAAAATTCAAAAAGTTGTAGTTAGGCATTTAGTATATGTGTAAGCTCTATATTGAGGTCGTTCCCTATAATAATCTTATACCATACTGAAAAATTTTTAGTCAAATAATTAGAGGTCAACTTGCTTTCGGCTTTTGTCGCTCATTGTTGCTTCCCCTATTCTCTTTTCATTAGCTCTGTGCCAAGCTTCCATCCGTCTTCTTTCAATTTTAAACCTGCCCCTCTTGCTGGCAAATCCAATAAGTCTTTCTCAATCGCAAGGTCACGTATTTTTGTGAATCCTTCAGGACTTAGCGAATAGGTGATCGGATAATCTTTCCCCGCATCCCATGAGACGCTATCGCCAAACTGAGGAGACTTCTTTCTTATGTACCAAATTAAATTCTCAAGCTTTTCATCGAGAGTCTTGTTTTCATACTCTGTGATTATCTCCTTTAGTGCATTAGAATCTCCGAACTCAGGGGGCTCCTCTCCTCGTTCAAAAAGCTCTCTCGTATGGGCAGAGATCATCGCCCTCTTCTCTCTAGGCATACCTGTATAACTGCCTTCAAATATCTCTGGTGAACCTAAGAAATACTTGCCACATGTGGCACATTCTGCTAAATATCCATCTTTTCCTTGCACGCCTGATTTCTCTGCATCTTTCTCGCATAAAATACATGTTGATTCTTGACTCATTTTAGTACCTCCTTTGCTGATTATTACTCTATTATCTTATACTTCCTAATCAGTAAAATCAACGTAAAAGCACGTATATTCCGGGCGCGGGATACTCTGATCAATAAACATCTCCTCTCCCTGCCTCTCTCCTCGATTATCACTCTACATGTCCCACTTATGGCACCGGGTGGAGAACTGCCTAGAAACACTGAGTCCTCACTGTTCTCCAGTATATTTGACATATATCCCTCACTTATATCCGTCAGGGTCGAGTATTCCGGCAGTATCCAGTCAGACTATCCTTAATTTGAGTATAATATGGAGTCAATCCAGACGCTTACAGGGTACCGTTACCCTGTTCCTGAGTCTTGAAACCTTGGTAATAATGTTTGGATTGAGTCTGTGGCCAGATCGGCACCAAAGATGAGAAGGTGGGTTGGGGATGGGACAATGGATATGATTACCGCCCCGCCGTGCTTAACTTACTTCCGTTACGCCCTACGGCCGCCTCTTTTTCTACCTATTACTTCTCTATGGGCTGCCTATGGTTTTCTTTTATGGTGGGCTTTGTGACTATTACCTATAAAGAGTTTTAGCCTGATATCTCTTTACTTCCTGTTTACTTTATCTTTACTTATCCCTTTACTTTACTACCTACTCGACTAACTAGTTCTCCCTCTTTAGTGTTCTTTTCTATATTCTTTAATTTTATTTTGAACATGATCCAATGAATCACATAAAATTTCTTTTACATTTTTATCCTTTGCCTGTTCAATCGCATCTTGAAAAACAAGATAATGCTTAGAATTCTTAATTAAAAATCTAACATATATTGCTGCCAATACCCTGAGAACCTCACTAAACGACTCACTAATCTTTTCAAAACTTTTTTCTCCTTTTTTAATTTGTGAATCTAGTTTTGCTACTGCTTCTATTATTTTTTGTTCTGCTTCCCTTTTAATCTCTTCCTCTTTCCAAGTAAAACGTCTCTCTGCGATATCTGGATAATCCTTTAAAGTCCCCCAAAGGCTGTCTTTAACTTTTGTTACCCTTTCTTGGATAAAGGCGACGTAAATTATGCCGAGTAGAATTAATCCTTGTAAAATTAGCTGGGTTGTTTCCATTTTAAAATCCCTCCTATGCTTATTATCTCTCGGTTATTCTTGTCAGTATAGGCTGAAATGACAAGAGATGGGATTAGTGGTTCCCTTACTTAATTAATTCTTATTCTTTAAATTAAACTCCAAAAATTCCAGACTACAAAAACAAATAACGCAAGAAATCCCACACCAAAGGAATAGCTAACAATCATTTGGACAACACCAAATGTATCAAAAGCCTTTAATGTTTTTTTATGTAACTTTTCAACCTCCTTTTTGTCCCCAGTCTTCAAATAGACGGGGATCTCTCTGTACCCTGAAATTATATCTCCTACCGTTAATAATGTTATCAATGAAAAAAGCAAGGATACCATAAAGCAGATGAATGCAAGCATAATCAAAATGGCTACCTTTGGACTTTCAAACACACCCTTAACTAAAGCGATGAGAGCTGTGATAAAAGCCAGGTTAAGAGTAACCAGTAGCTTGAAATAATCAAATTGATACTTTTGCACCTCTCCCAAGCTTTCTAATTCCTCTCTCATATCTTTAGTCTCTTTCTCACTTAAACGCATTATTCACCTCCTTGCTGACAGAAATTTATTTAAATTGATAAAATCTTGCTTATCAAGCTTTTCTACTCATAAAATTTCCTTTACTACATCAAGACCTTTGCTAGTTTTGACATAAAATTTGCCGCTTCTAAGGGTGCCTGTAAGTCTAATTAACTCAGCTTTCTCAAGGTCATTAATGATAATATTAAATTCTAATCTACCTATTGACTCTTCTCCGAATTCTCCTTTATAAAAATCATATAAATCCTCTAACTTTTCCTCACCTGGTGCATCCGCAAAAAATAAAAGGACATACTCCCGTTTTTTATCAAGCTTTATTTTTTCGACTTCTTCTTTTATATCTACTTGTGGCTCTCCTTTATAAACTTGTGATAATTCTTTGAGTTTTCTATTTATTAGAAACAGCCAAATTAGAAGTGCCAGAATAATAATTATGAAAATAAAATCAGGAATCTTTAGATTAATTGTCCATTTCAATAAACTTAATAATCCCTTTAATATTTTAAACTTAATAATAATTTCTAAAAAAGATACAAGTGAAACTATTACAGTGAGAATCCAAATGAAAGTCTTGAATTTTTTACTTGAGAAAAGCTTAATTCCCATCCTGAAAGGATTTTAATTTATGAAACCTGAAAAATCAAATCTTTTCCCTCACTTTTGATTGCCTTCTTGCTGACAGAGATTAACTTATAGAAATGAAATCCTTTTCTTTTTTTTTCTCAATCAGTATTAAAAAGGTTCGACAACTTCAGGAATTTCTTCTTTTATTTTAAGTTTAACATTTCGATATATAGGTTTAATATTTTCAGCTTTTATAAATGTCGATATTTTATATTCATCTGCCACAATTGGTGTAAAGATTAAAGACCGAAAATGAATATTTGTTTTTGCATGGATTTTATCAGTTTCATAGCGAACCGTTTGATCTCCATTCATATCAGTAGAGATTCTTATAACGCTTTGATTTTTCGACTATAAAATCGCTAGGGAGAATAATACCCGCCGCAAAATTTTGTATCAGCGGGATTGTCGAGGTTGCATTTAGGACATTTCATACCCTTTGTCTCCTATTGCTTAGGCGGCAAAAGGATATCAATTAAAGAAAAAAGAGTCAAATGTGAAATAAAACCAGAAAATATATGAACCAAATCCATCTAATTATTCGTAAAATTTAAAAGGTGGGCTTGATGAATCAAGCCCCTACATAAGAAAAACCAAGCACGTGCATATGATTAATCAAAAAAATACATCAGATAGGTCAAGCCCGTACATATGATGAATCAAATCCATACAAAGAGTCATTTACAAAACGTAAAGGTGGGCTTGATGAATCAAGCCCCTACATAAGAAAAAACAACCTACATAAGAGAAACCAAACATCTATATAGGATGAATCAAACACGTACAAGAAAAAAATAAAAAAGCAAATTTGATATTGAATAATTAATTAGTATATATTTAGAAAACCGGTGCACATAAAATCATTTTATCAGGTGGATAAAAAATCATCTTATCAAGAAGGAAAATCACCTTCTCAGGAAGAAAAACCATGTTTCCAGGAGGGAAAATTATGAAAAAGGCAATTCCGGTATCATTCTTGATTTTTATCTTTGTTTTCATCTTTCTATCAACTCTCCCCCTTTCTACTCAAGATCCATATAAGCTGCCGCCCAAAGATGTAATAGATATCGTGGATACACTTCCCTCACCCCGCGCTACCATTAGCCCCACCGGCGATTTAATGCTCCTTGCAGAATACGGACCCATGCCCTCTATTGCCTACATGGCTCAACCCATGCTAAGGCTGGCGGGGATGAGAATCACACCGTTGTATAACAGCCGCCAGCAAACAACCTTTTTCACAGGCCTCACAATCAAATCGATAAAAGACGGATCAACAAAGCGAATCGCTCTTCCCGGCGGGGTAAAACTCGGTTATCCCGGATGGTCTATTGACGGCTCCCGGATAGCTTTCTTGCGCTACACAGATAAAGGAGTTGAACTATGGGTAGCTGACACAAAAACCGGAAAGGCAAAAGCTCTTACCGGACCAATAATCAATTCAATCCTAAGCTCCGGTTTTACGTGGCTTCAAGACAACCGCCATCTCCTCATCTACACCATCCTGGAAAACCGCGGAAATTCTCCCCAAGAACCAGAAGTCCCGGTCGGCCCCAATATACAGGAGACAGAGAGGAAATTCTCTAAGGTAAGAACCTACCAGGATCTTTTGAAAGACGCCTTTGATGAGAAGCTGTTCGATTATTACGCAACATCCCAGATAGTGGAAATAGATATTGTCTCGGGCAGCAAAAAAAAGATCGGCGGCCCGGGCATGTACCGTTATGCCGACCAATCCCCGAACGGAAACCTGCTGCTCGTATACAGGATAAAAAAACCTTTCTCTTACAGCGTCCCTTACCGCTCTTTCGCCCATACTCTAGAAATATGGGACAGAAATGGTAAGCTAATCCATCTTCTGGCCGATCTCCCCTTAGCCGATGAAGTCCCTGTGAGGGGAGTTCCGACGGGTCCGAGGTCTGTCGAATGGAGAGCGCTCAAGCCGGCCACGCTTATCTGGGTCGAAGCCCTGGACGAAGGGAATCCTGGAAAAAAAGTCCCCCACCGGGACAAGCTCATGACTCTTTCTTTTCCCTTTAAAGAACAGCCGGAAGAGATCTTGAAAATTCAGCATCGTTATTCAGGAATCTCATGGCTGAAACCAGAGGGAAAAGCCTTCCTCACGGAACGCGACTGGAAGAGAAGATGGAGAACCACTTATCTTATCAACGTTGATGCTCCGGAGCAGGCTCCAAAAAAAATGTTTGACCTGAGCACCCAGGACCGCTACAACGACCCCGGCAACCCTGTTCAGATGACAACTCCTGCAGGAGAACGGATCTTCCTTCAAGATAAGGACGCAATTTATCTCTCCGGGAGCGGCGCTTCGCCCAGGGGAGACATGCCTTTTCTCGACAGACTAGATCTAAAAACGATGAAAAAAAAGCGACTATTCCAGTGCAGCGAAGGAAGCTATGAGACTTTTGTGGACTTTGCAGGAAAATCCAGGAATCAGATCATAACCAGATACGAATCTGAGACCGAGCCTCCCAATTATTATCTTTTCAACCTGAGGAGGAAGAAGAGGGATGCCCTTACAGATTTTAAAGACCCTGCACCGCAGCTTGCAGGAGTGAAGAAGCAGCTCATAAAGTATACGAGGGAAGACGGGATAGAGCTTTCCGGAACTCTGTATCTGCCTCCAGGATACAAGGAAGGAGAGAGGCTGCCGCTTGTGATCTGGGCTTATCCCCGTGAATACAGCAGCCGCAAGATCGCCGGGCAGATAAGAGGCTCGTCCCACAGGTTTACCTTTTACAGAAGTTACTCACAGCTATTCTTTGTAACACAGGGATACGCTCTTCTCGACAGGGCTCTAATGCCTGTAGTCGGGGACCCAAAAACCATGAACGATACTTTTGTCGATCAGATCGTCTCGAACCTGAAAGCAGCCATAGACAAGCTGGATTCCCTGGGCATCATTGATCCCGGGCGCGTAGGGGTGGGTGGACACAGCTACGGAGCTTTTATGACAGCCAACCTGCTGGCACACTGCGACCTTGTAGCAGCCGGGATTGCCCGGAGCGGTGCCTACAACAGGACCCTGACGCCCTTCGGATTCCAGAACGAAAGAAGAACCCTCTGGGAAAACCCGGAAATTTATTTCAAAGTTTCTCCTTTCATGCACGCCCACAAAATAAACGAGCCTATTCTTCTCATCCACGGCGAGGCAGACAATAACTCGGGAACCTTTCCCATCCAATCCCGAAGGCTTTATCATGCCCTAAAAGGTCACGGAGCAACTGCCCGCCTGGTCATGCTCCCCAATGAAAGTCACGGTTACAGAGGCAGAGAGTCTGTCCTTCATGTGCTCGCCGAGATGTTTGAATGGTTCGATAAATACGTCAAGAAAAAGTAAGGAGTAACCGGCAGGTGGAGTTCATTCTACCCGCTTTTCAGGACACAATCCGGTTATCAGCCTCTGCCCAAAATGCGATAAGAATGCAGTATAAATTTTAGGTTTAAAGTGGTAGAATTGCTTACGATGAAGTTCGTTTTATTTTCAAAGGAGGTCAATTTGAAAAAAACAATTTCAGTACTTGGATTGGCGCTATTCCTCATATCCATCGCAGCTTCAGCAGCCCTCAATATCCAGGAAAAGGCCCCGGAGAAAAAATTCGCCTCTGTCAAGGAAGTCTCTCCCTTTTCTTACTGCTGCATCCCGCATAAAGGCCCTTTCACAGAGATCGAGGGAGTTGTAATGCAGATGATGAAGGCCATTCAGGAACAGAAAATTGCACCAGCTGGACCTATGATCGGAATCTTTTACAACAGTCCGGATATGGTAAAACCTGAGGAACTCGAGTGGGAAATGGGATTCCCTGTTTCAGCCCAAGTAGAGGTCAAGGCACCCCTGGAAAAGAAAGAGTGGAAATTCACCTCTGTCGTCTCTGCCATCCATAAAGGCCCGTATGAAGAAGCCGGAAATACATACCTCAAGATGTTTGAATGGATGCAGGCTAACAAATTAACGCGGGCAGGACCGCTCATGGAGCGTTTCTTGACCATGTCCACTCCCGATACAAAGACTGAAGACATAAGGTCAGAAATATGGATTCCCTGCCAGAAAGGGAAGAAATAATTCACAGCTCTTTTTCTGAAATTTCATCTTCGCCCAGCTAGAATCACATCTTTATTCAGTCAAAACGGGTTTCCTCTTTCAAAATTCGACTAACCACGACGGGTGAATCAATGTTACCGAGGGAGGTATAAAAAAAGAATCAAAACTCACCCTAATTTCACCTCTTAAGGCGATTTACATGTTTTCCTTCATGAATTATTCTCCCTTAAAGAAAGAGCAACTTTAAGATTATTAAGAGAAGTTATATTGGCCACTCAAAAAGAAAACCGCGCCTCGCCTGAATCAAAAATAAAGTCGAGTTTCAAGTCCATCTTTTACAAGGCGGTGAATATCGCCGTTCAGGGATTCAATATAAAGGGCGAGGTTGTTTATTGGAACAGTTTCTCAGAAAAATTATTCGGATTCACCGAGAAAGAAGTAAAAGGCAAAACTCTTAAAGGCTTCTTCACCTCAGAGTCTGATGGAAATGAATTCAAGAAATATCTAAGAAACGCCATTCGCCAGAATAAGCCTTCCCCCAAGAGGGAATGGAAAATAACCACAAAAAAAGGAGAGGTTCTGCATGTTTTATGCCACATCTTTCCTGCCGTTCTCACTGCTCTGCCTGGAGAAGAATCCATAGCAATAGCCATGAATATCGACATAACAGACAGTAAGAATGCCAAAGAAAAAACAAAAGAAATGCTCCGCCAGATGGAGAGATTCTCAGAAATATCCGCAGATATATTATCCATCAAAGATGAAGAGAAGCTTTTCGATCACGTATCTCAAGCTGTCGTCGATATCTCAGATTTCGGAAAAGTGCTCATAACCTATTTCACGGATACCCCTCCCTACCGGGAAATTATCGGGCACAAAGGAATTAAGAAAACTGATTTAGAGAGATTAAAGAAAGCAAAGATGCCGAGGGAAAAATACCTGAAATACTTTGAAAAATCCGTAAAAATCGGAAGCCAGTCCTGCTACATCCCGCATTCCTCAAAGGACATGCTGGACAAGGATGCGGTTGCACCCGGAGAGAAAACATACCCAAAAAAAGAAGGCCGATGGAACAGAGAGGATAATCTTCTTGTAGCCATGAAAGATGCCAGGGGCCAGATAATTGGAATTATCTCTGTCAATGACTCCAAAAACGGCTTGATCCCGACCAAAGAGACGGTAAGGCCCTTGGAGATTTTTGCTAACTTGATCTCGGAAATAATCCAGAGGCACAAGCTTTCCCAAATAATCAACAAATCTGAAGAAAAGTATCGGGAACTGGTTAACAACGTTAAAATAGGAATTTTCAGAGCAACTCCGGCCGGGAAGTTTCTTGAAGTCAACCCCTCCGTTGTGGAAATGTTTGGTTACACACATGCGAAGGAGTTTCTTAAAATTAAAACACCTAATTTATACGAAAACCGGGACGACAGGCTACAGTTAATGAAGGAATTGGAAGAAGGCAACCTTGCCATGAATAAAGAGTTCATGATGAAAAAAAAGAGCGGAACATCTTTTTGGGCATCTTTAACATCAACTGCGGTCAGGGACAACTCTGGAAGAATCATATATTACGATACAGTACTCGAAAACATCTCAGAGAGAAAACATTTAGAAGAAGAGATCAAACGCCTTTCCATCACTGATGAGCTGACAGGGGCGTACAACAGAAGACATTTCAACCAGAATTTACCCATAGAAATCCAAGACGCGGAAAGATGGAGAAGTGCTTTATCCCTTATTATGATCGATATAGATGATTTTAAAGAATACAATGATAAGTACCTTCACCTTGGAGGAGATGAGGTCTTAAAACAGACCGCCCAGGTCATATCCAGCATCATCCGCAAAGATGTGGACTGGGCCTCAAGGTTCGGGGGAGACGAATTTATCGTTACCTTGCACGGTCTCACCTCTACCCAAGCGGCCAAGGTCGGGGAGAGGATCAGAAGACTTTTTCAACAGATAAAATTCAAGCCCAAAGATGAAATAGTCCAAAAAACTTTAAGCATGGGAGTTGCCTGCTGTCATTATTCTGAAGTAAGGCCCAGGAGAGGAGACAAAAGCAAAGGAGCTCCCACAAATTATGAAAAAGTTGCCACAGAGTTAACCATCCTTGCCGATAAAGCTTTATTCAAGGCAAAAAAAGCGGGAAGAAATCAGCTTGTTATCTCGAAAGAAGCCATAGAGCTCAGCCGGTTTACTAAATAAGCCTGAACCTCGTTTTCAAACAAGCCTGAATAAGAAGGCCATCCCTTTTTTCGCTCAATCCCTTTTGCACTCAAGCCCAGGCGGCTTATAAGCCATCTAATAAAGCCAGAATAAAACAGATAGTTTTAATCTTTGGCTCATCGCAATGATGAGCCTATGAAAGATTGACATAAGATTTTTTATACTATATCTTGATAGATAAGAATTCAGCATGGGGAGAAGAAATTCTCAGCAAAAAAGCAGCAATCTTGACAAACTTTTAACAAACTTTTAACAAAGCTTTGACAACTTTCCTCTTGCCAAAGATTAAATTAGCAAAGGAGGGCAAAGATGAAAAAAGGTAAAAAATTCATTGCATTATTTCTTGCTTTCTCTTTAATGATGCTTTCTGTGAATCTGTATGCAAAAGAAAGGCGAGGAGCTAAGCTCCTAATCACGAAAAAGGATGGGCAACAAATAGAAGGTGAACTCATCACAGTTAAGCCAAATTCACTTCTTCTATTGGATACTGAAGGAAAAGATGTGTCTGTTGGTATTGCGGATATTAAGGTTATAAGAGTTGTGAAGAAATCAAAAGGTGCTCGGACTGGATTCTTAATAGGAGGAGGTTTAGCATTGATTGTCGGTGTAGGGGAGATTGGGGCAGAAGTTCATGGTTTTATACCTAGTTTCATTGATGGGCTCATATTTTTTGCACTTCCTGGAGCATTAATTGGAGCATTAATTGGTTCAGCCGCAGGGACAGATAAAACAATCCAACTTGAAGGAATGACGGACTCGGAAATCCAAGAGGCTATGGACAAATTACGCAAGAAAGCTCGTATTCGTGACTATAGGTGATATATCAGAATATAGCGAGAGCGGAATAGAATCCAAATTCTTTGACACTCCAGCCTCCTGAAAATCCACAACTCTCCCCTTGCCAGGTACTCATTTTTGCGATGAACCTAAGTTTTTAGTCCCGCTTCACACCTGAGCAGGCCTTGACACAGATTCCGCAGATAAGCTGGCCGACAATCCCCATTTTCCTGAATTCTTTTAGCTTCTCAAAACATGCCATGTGGTCAAACTCTTCTTTCTTCTCTTTTATAGCCTGAGCAGGGCAGGGCTTAAGGCACTTCCTGCAGACACCGCAATCACCCTCCAGGGGCTTATCTGCTTCAAGCGGCATGTCGGTCAGCACCGTGACCAGCCTGAACCTTGCCCCGAGTTCCGGATTGACAAGAAGGTTGTTCCGTCCTATAAAACCCAGACCAGCCAGATGGCCGACTTTCTTATGGGAGAGATGCGCCCTCTGTTTTTCCCAGTCTGTAATCTGGGAGGCAGGAATGGGAAGGGCCTGGAAGCCGGACTCCTGTATATAGGAAGAAAGCAGGAAGGCTGCGCGGTCCAGGAAAAAATTAAGCTGGCGGTAGTGGTGAAAATAAAGCGGAGTTGGCCTGTCCTCTATATCTTCGAGCGAAGCGTCAAGGAGCCTTTTTCCAAGAGAGATTCCCCAGTCGAATTTCTCCCTCAGCTTTCCGGCAAGGCTGAATTCTTCCCTGATACCCGCAATATCCGCTACTCCAAAAAGCGACAGCCCCTGATCCATAGTGTATCCTATCAATCTCTCGTAGTTCTGCTTTCTCTCTTTCATGAAAGCCCATTTTACCGGCGACCGCAAGAGCTGTCAATGAGAAGTCACCCATTGACTCAAACAGAAGATTAAGATATATCAATGGGTGAATTTAGGCCAAAAAGGAGCAGTCATGGTCGAAAAGACTTTAGCCATAATAAAACCTGATGCCATAAAAAAGAAACTCACAGGAAAGATCATCCAGAGAATCGAGGATGAGGGATTTAAAATATCCGGTCTAAAGATGCTCCACCTCAACAAAGAAGAAGCAAAAGGTTTCTACATCATCCATAAGGACAAGCAATTTTACGAGAGCCTGACAGACTTCATGTCTTCGGGAGAAATCGTGACCATGGTTCTGGAAAGAGAAGATGCCATCTCCCACTGGCGCCAGGTGATGGGAGCTACAGACCCTGCTCTGGCTGAACCGGGAACTTTGCGCCAGATGTTTGGCTCCTCGATAGAGCGCAATGCCGCCCACGGCTCTGACAGCCCGACCACGGCAGAATGGGAAATCAATTATTTTTACAAGAAAGAATAACAACCGTAATCATAAACTTCTTGACCACACCGCCAAAAAAGAGATGAAATCCGTGCCGCAAGATACCAGAGGTAACTTAAGCAGGTTTAATTTTTTTCCCAATAATACACTATATATTCGACTAATCTATGTGATGACCACTAGATATTATGTATATGGCTTTCATGAATAAAAAAAACTCTTGACATTCTATTTTCAACAACATAGATTTACATTACGCCTTGGACGGAGGAGATAGGAGAAAGGTTTCAACCTGCTCTTTCATTACTGAAACCTTTCGTTTCGTCCATCTATTTAAAAGGCGTATGCAATCATAGAAGGAGGTTGCTATGCGCAAAAGAAATTTTCTAAAAGCGGTGTGTCTCTTTACATGTTTGAGCATTCTCATGCTCTCTGTTCCTGGAGCAATCGCGTCCGAAAGAACCGTTAAAAAGACCTTTCGCCCGTCCATAATGGAGAGGGCGGCTATGTTCTTTTCTTTTCTCCCGTTCTTGAACCTTAACACAAATGGCGACACATCCTCAGAAACAGTCTCTAATGACGATTCAGGCAAGAAGATCCGGATTACTGGTGGTAAGACGAAAATGATGTTAGGTAATGATGATTAATTTGATTGAAAATACTTTTCTAAGCTGAAAAACATAATTTACCGAAAAACCAGCTAATCAGTTTGTACAGATACTAACAAAAACGCCACATTGTAAGCACCCTCCTTGAGTCTTACATCCATCTCAAAAATCATTCACTGTACCCACCTTTTTGGGGGAGAGCAATTCATCTCAAGAGGCGATTGACGCCCTCCTATCAAATCTATCATGCTTTTCAAAAGAAAAAAAAGATAATTTTTTTATTTTATTTAAATTAAATAAAGTGAAACATATTAAAATTGGGAAATTAATTTTCATAACTATTGCCAGTCTCTTTTTTACTTTTTATTTTTTTAATCCTGAGCTTTTCTCTCTCAATAAAGTAGACCTAGAAAAGGAATATTCCCAGCTCTTTACATTTGCAGAAAAATTCAGAAGAGATGGCAAATTCGATGAATCGATAAAACTCTTTGAAGAATCTTTAGTCGTTGCAAAGAAAATCAATGATGGAAAAAGGGAATGCCAATCCCTCCTCAAACTGGGCCTATTGTTTTGGAACATTGGCCTACTCAAAGACTCCTCAGTTCATTATGAACATGCCTTACAGCTTGCACAAAAATTCAATCTTAAAAATTTGCAGGAGAAATGTCAGAACTCTCTTGAAATTTATAGATTATATAAGGAGGCAAAAAAGTTTCGTTCCGCTGGTGAATACCCAAAATCCATAGAGAGTTTTCAATGGGCCATAGATTTATCCAAGGAAATAGGAAGCAAGGAACACGAGGTCAAGTGTCTGCGCCAGTCGAGCCTCACATATTTAGAATGGAACAATCTCAAGGAATTTTCGCCCTTAAATGAAAGAGCACTGAAAATAGCTAGATATCTAAACCATAGGAGAGAAGAGGAACAATGTTTGATCAATATGGGTTATTTTCACTGGAATTTAGATAATTATTCTAGGGCTCTTAATTGCTTTGAAGATGCCTTAGCAATAGCAAAAGATTTAAAAAATGTAAAAGATGAGTCGAA
>DRHQ01000129.1 GCA_011049545.1 Candidatus Aminicenantota bacterium
AAAGTCTGACCCTATAAAAAGCGTGAAAACTTAAATCCTTTTTGCCTGGAGAGAATTGATTTTATATTTTTTTTCTAGGCGGAGAGATATGAGTTGTTTTTTTTCACTGCTCTGGTCGGCTTTGACGAAGGTCACCCTTCCGGTGATTTCAAGTTTAAGATCACTTTCCAAGAGAACGGTTTTGGGGACGTCTAAAAATAGCTTTAATATAGAGCCGATTGTTACCCCCGAATCAAGCCTAAACACAGCTTCCTGAGAGCTTATGGAAGCGAGCTCAGTGTATTCTTTAAATTCACTTCCCAGGGCATCGATTCCCGAAACCAAAGCTGGAATAGAAAGCTCGAAACTTCGCTCTTTATTCGCAAATTTGGTTGCGCTTTGAACGGAAGACTTATCGAATAATATTGATGTGCTCATTGTTGAGTATATTTATGACACAGGGCTGAGAATGTATCAATCGCTTCTAAAGATGATTTGTCGGGTGATTTTTTCATATTTTTTCTCATCGGGAAAGGTTAGACATGCGACTAATTACGCTTAATCCCTTCTTTTTTATTCCCTTTCCAAATAGATATAGGGTGCTTAAAACATTGCTTCTTACCCCTATTTTAAAGGTCATACAGAAAAAGCATTTGTTGGACATAGTCGCTTCCTTTTAGTAAGAAGTTAAAATTACATCTTTTTAGAAAGTAGTCAATCACCCCTTTGGGTGAAATAAAGGGTGAATTTTTTTTCCTGCTTTCTCATCGCTCCATTTTTTGCCTTTCTTGACAAAAAAAACAGCTGTATATAGAATGACCGATAATCGAAACGGAAGAGAAAAAAGTGAACAAAAACGAACGATTTGTAAAGAAAATAACTCTTAAAAGTGTTGATTTTTCAAGATGGTATGTCGAGATAATTCAAAAGGCAGAGCTGGCCGATTATGCTCCAGTTAAAGGGATGATGGTCATCAGGCCATATGGCTATGCTGTTTGGGAAAGAATACAACGCTTGGTCGATGAGAGGATAAAAAAAACTGGCCACTCGAATGCTTATTTCCCTCTCCTCATTCCCGAAAGTTTCCTTCAGAAAGAGGCCGAACATTTAGAAGGATTTGCACCTGAAGTTGCTTGGGTAACATATGGGGGAAAAGAAGAATTAGAGGAGAGACTGGCCATACGTCCCACTTCAGAAGCCATAATTGGCACCATGTATGCTAAATGGATCAAGTCATGGAGAGATTTACCGCTGCTGATTAACCAGTGGGCCAATGTAGTCCGTTGGGAAAAGGTCACCAGGCCTTTTTTAAGGACTACGGAGTTCTTGTGGCAAGAGGGGCATACAGCCCATGAAAGCTTTGAGGAAGCTCAGGATGAAACACTGATGATACTTTCTCTTTATAAAGAATTTGTGGAGAATGAACTAGCCATTCCGGTGATTTCAGGGAAGAAGTCAGGAAGGGAGAAGTTTGCCGGGGCTTTAGAAACTTTTGCTATTGAAGCAATGATGTCAGACGGAAAATCACTCCAGATGGGAACATCTCACAACCTTGGTCAGCAGTTTTCCAAAGTTTTCAACATCAGGTTTGAGGATCGCAACCAGAAACTTCAGTATGTTTGGCAGACTTCCTGGGGAGTGTCTACACGCCTTATCGGGGCTTTGGTCATGACTCACGGAGATGATTCTGGACTTAAATTTCCGCCCAACATTGCTCCTGTTCAAGTGGTTATTGTTCCTATTTCTGCGGGTAACTGGAAAGAAACTGTTCTCCCCGTGGCTCGAGATATTGAGAAAAAATTAGAAAAGGAAGGCTTAAGAGTAAAACTGGACGAGAGAGAAGAATTCACTCCGGGTTGGAAATTCTCTGAGTGGGAGATGAGGGGAGTGCCTCTAAGGGTTGAGATTGGTCCAAAAGATATAGAGAAGAAACAGGTAGTTGTCGTGCGGCGAGATACTGGGAAAAAAGAAAATGTGACTCAGTCTTCTCTGAATATAAAAGTGCCGGAAATTCTAAGAGAGATCCAGAAGAATATGTTCGAGATGGCTCTAAAGTTTCAGCAAGAGAACACGCATGAGGTGAAGAACTATGAAGAATTTAAAGCCATAATGGATTCCAAAAAGGGATTTATTAAGGCTTTCTGGTGTGAGGACCAAGTTTGTGAAGAAAAGATCAAAGAGGAGACTATGGCTACTATCCGGGTTATCCTCCTGGATCAAGATAAGAAAGCAGCCCGGGGAAAGTGTGTTTTCTGTCAGAAGCCCACGGAGACCGTAGTCTATTTTGGCAGAGCATATTAATTAAATTAACGCTGAGAGGGATTTAGGATACGGTGGGAAAATAATGTAGCGGATTGATTCACAAAGACTGCACTTTTGATAAATTGTAGGGGCTTTATTCATGAAGTTAGTAGTATAGATAAATTGTAGGGGCTTGATTCATCAAGCCCGCAGTTTTTTTTAATAAATGAAAATGAAGAAAGATTACCGGAAAAAAAGAGAAAAAATGGTAAAAGTTCAGATAGAAACCAGGGGAGTTAAGGATAGTAAAATTTTAGAAGCAATGAGGAAAGTTCCCCGCCACCTGTTTGTTCCTTGGAATATGAAATCCTATGCCTATCATGACGAACCTCTTTCTATTGGAGAAGGACAGACTATTTCTCAACCTTATATTGTGGCTTATATGTCAGAAGTCCTTCGTCTGAAGGGGAATGAGAGGATTTTGGAAATAGGAACAGGCTCAGGCTATCAGACAGCTATTCTGGCTGAGGCTGGAAAAAAAGTTTTTACCATGGAGATAGTCAAAAGTCTTTCCTTAAGAGCTGAGAGAGTTTTGAAAAAATTGGAATACGAAAATATATATTTTAAAGTCGGAGATGGTACTTACGGTTGGAAAGAGCACGCTCCTTATGATGTTATTATGGTTACCGCGGCTCCGGTCGCAGTGCCAGACGCATTGCGAGAACAATTGAAAGTTACAGGAAGGATGATTGTTCCTGTAGGCTCTGCGTTTCAGGAGCTGGTACTTATTATACGAGAAAAGAAAAAATTCAAGGAGAAGAAGCTCCTTCCTGTCCGTTTTGTCCCCTTAATTTCGACACACTGAGTATGTGCGAGGGAAGAGAAGTGAAACAAAACATACACTTTAAGTTAATACATTCAAAGAAGATAAGGAACATCATTTTTTCTTGTTTGGCATTCTTTCTTGTTCTGTCTTCACTAGAATGCGGGAAGAAAAAATTCGTCAAGATATTTCTCCCTGATGGTTTTTCTATTACAGCCGAAGTAGCTATCTCGGATGAAGAAAGACAACTAGGGCTCATGTTTCGGGAAAAGCTGAATCACGACCAGGGAATGATCTTTGTTTTTAAAGATGAAGATTTTCACTTTATCTGGATGAAAAACATGAAAATATCTATTGATATTCTCTGGCTGGATAAAGAGAAAAGGATTGTCCATATAGAACGCAATGTCCCTCCGTGTAAAAAGCCGCCTTGTGCTTCCTATTCTTCCAAGATTCCAGCAATGTATGTCTTGGAAATAAAAGCCGGTACGGCTGATAAGAATCAGCTGAAACTCTATGACAGACTTGAATTTATCTTAAAATAAATCAATGAATTAATGGGGGCGTTCCCCAAAGTACCCCTATATTAAACTCTCGCCATTAGAGCTTGACACCCAGGCTGACACCCATATTGAGATCAGGCCCTGAACTATTTCCGGTAAGGAACCATGGCCCTCTGAGAAAGATGGTGTCGTACATATAAGCTTCTATGAAAAATCCCTTCTTCATGTTAATTGTAAACCCGAATGCAGGAACTAAAGAAGAGGTAGCCTGAGCACTTAATGTCTTCCAATCTTCGGTTGCAGGATCAGTGTCAGGATTTGTCAGCGTCTTTTCCTTAGAAGTCTCGTAGGTGATTGAAGCCCGCATCGTGAACCATTTGAACAGTCGCTTCTCGGCCAGGATTCTCAGGACTGGAAAATAGGATGAGCTTGGGTTATTCTTTTGGGAATCTGTATCAGCCGTCTCCACGCTCGTTTCTTCCTGTGACTTGTCGGTCATAAAACCCACCTGGAAACCAACATTATAGCCCTCTCCATGGAATAGGGGCCCTGCTAAAAAAACTATGCTCTTTTGGGCTCTTTTATAGGTTGTTGCATCATCAGCAGTATCGGTGTCGGGGTCGACCTTCAGGGAACCTCCATAGGAGAGATAGTTAACATTAGCGATGAAGTCGGTGCTTTCGTTTAGCGTATAATCAAGCCTTATGTTGGCATCCATATCCGTGCCTGATAATGAGGCTTTTTCATTGTCTGCTGTTGAGCCCTCAGCAATCGCATATTCATAAAGATACTTGGGCTTCCCTATGCCGATATCGATGGCCAGATTCAGGTTATCCTTTAGCGTGTATCCCAAACCTGCCCGGAACATCATGGTTGAGATCTTCTTTTTGAAGGAATCTTCTTTTTCGGTGGAAACTGACTGGGGATCATTAATACGGTTGCCAGAAACACCCCGGCCAACATAGTTGAGGCCAAAACCGGCCTTTAGCTTATTGCCCAGGGGCAGGGCATAATAGAGGCCAAAGGACCTTACGCCGTTTATATTAGTTACATTTACGCCATCGACTCCTACATTAGTTTGATCACAAATTGGTGCGACTAGGCCGTTTAAACTGTTTATATCTTGGCCTGGACCAGACCAGATATTGTTGCGGTAGCTGCCGTAGCGTTTTCCGATCTGGAGACCGAGAACTCCGGGCAGGCCAAAAGGCTCCATCTTGGCAAAGCCGAAACCACTATAGATTGCTCCATCATAGTCAATGTTTACAAAACTGGGATTGTCCAGCATGTAGATAGGGTTGAGCAGAGAATCAACCGATGTGATCACCATCCCTGAGGGTGTTAACTCATGATAGATTGCCCCTGTGAGGACTATCTTTCGTGAATCCGTGGCCTGCATATTTGCAGCCAAAATCAGGAAAAGAGTCCCAATCAAAATAAATTGTCCAATTCTTCTCATTATAAATTACCTCCATTTAATTAAGTCGTGGAGGTCCTCGCTTCCTTGAATAATTAATCTTCTTTTTTAAGTAGATTTAATTTTCACTCCTCAAGAACCGTTCTGTATTTTCCTGCTGTTATGAGTTTTTTTTATTTCATGTCTTTTACTAGGTCATAACCTTTAGAGGTGATTCTTGAGGTGATTTTTTTACCAGATAGCGCCGTAAAGCCCCTTGCTTTAGCGATGGGGAGTTGTCAATCTTAGATATTCTTTGACCAGGGTTATTGCAATTTTCACTAAGTTTGATCGACTAAATTTATGGATGAAAACAAACCTGGGATTGCATGATTTTTTTGATTGAAGGGAAGGATGGAAGAGAAGAAATTTTTCATTAGAGGATACAGGAAAAAAGTCGATTTCGCGACTTTTTATGACCCTGAGCCCTATTCGCTAAAAGAAGCAATAGGTAAGGCGGACGAATATTTTAGGAAAATAAGACGCCTTGGGAAGATAATGCTCTTTGAGCGAGAGGAAGCGGATAATAATAAAGCAGTTATCTCGATGAAAAAGTGGCGAGGCTTTTTGGAATTGGGGATTGACGGGAAAGTGATAATAACAAAGAATTGCGAAAAATATTACTTTAACCGTGGCAAAGGCCACAATAGTTGATGTGCTGGCCTCGACCAAGGCGATATTCAGTCTGTCGCCTAAGAGGAGCTAGTGCAACCTAATATCCATATTACGCTGATAACAAAGGAAAAAGAAGAGGTGAACAGCAAAGGGCGTCCCCAATTTAGAAGAGGTGATTGGTTAGGGACGCTCCCGTATACGCCGAGATTACTGTATTAATTAATTATTTTTTTAGTTTTTTTTCCAACAGATACGTTGTAAACGATTTTCCGTTTATTTTGGTGTATTTAAAGTCCACATCATCGTCGAAAGCTACGCCATCGAAATTCAAGGGCTCGGAGAACTTCGTATACTTAAAATCGGCGTTTCCCTTGAATTGAACATTTTTAAAGTTCACTCCTTCAGGGAATTTTGCGTATTTGAAATTCGAGAGCCGCTGGAAAGTAGCTTTGTTAAAAATTAACGGCTTCAGGGAATTTTGTGTATTTAAAATTGGCTTCTTTGCTGAAATGGGAGTTTGAGAAGCTGATATCGGTCGAGAATTTTGTGTATTTGAAATTAGCTGCTTTGTTGAAGCGGGAGTTTGAGAAGCTGTTTTCTCCTCAAAGATTTTTTTTATTCTTCTGAATTGGGCTATCATTTCTGATCTTTCTTTTTTTCATTCACACCTCAAAGACTCAACAGGATTGGCCAAAGCTGCTCTTATAGACTGAAAGCTTACTGTGATTATTGCAATAGTAAATGCCAGGACTCCTCCTAAAACAAAAGATAAGAACCCGATATTGATTCGATAAGCAAAATTTTGAAGCCATCTATTCATAGCATAATATGCCACCGGCCAGGCAATTATGTTGGCTACAATCACGAGTTTGCCGAATTCCTGGGAAAGAAAAAAGACCATATTAGTTGCAGAAGCACCAAGAACTTTACGAATGCCGATTTCTTTGGTTCGACGGATTACTGTCAGTGTTGCCAATCCAAATAGTCCCAAACAGGCTATCAGAATAGTGAAGAATGAAGCATATCCTACAATATTACCCCATCGCTCGATTTCTTCATACTGTTGTTGAACATCCTGGTCGAGAAAGCTGAACAGAAAAGGATGCCCCGGAGCAACCTTTTTCCATGTGCCTTTTATCATTTCAATCGTTGATCGAATGTTTTCTGGCTTAATCCTCACATTGATGAAATTGAGCAATCTTGGGGAATATGTGGTGTTTACATCGTTGATTCCTCTAAAGAGAGTGGTCGGATCCAAAACTATGGCCAACGGGGCAACTTTATCTTGCAGTGGTCCAAAGCTAAAATCCTTGACCACTCCGATTACGAAGTGAGGAGGGAATTTCTTTCCAGGGAGGCTTTTTCCTAATGCTGATTCCCAGTTAAAATATTTAACAAAAGCTTCGTTGACGATAAGGGCCTCGCTTGGATCTGTCCCGTACTTTTTCGAAAAATTGCGGCCTTCCCCTAATTCGATTTCCATGGTCTTTAAGTATTCGTAGTCTACCGTAATCTGGAAAAACTGTTTGAATGTTCCATCTACAGCGGAGAATCCCATGGCTGTCCAGCCCTTGGCGAAAGCGGATGAAGCTCCAGTAACTCCCAATACTTCTCTTCGATTTTCCAGAGAAGTCTTCAGCCGTTCTACAACCATGCGGTTTTGATCTTGAGAGCTGTGATTTTCGATCACCAGCACATGCTCTTTATTAAATCCTAAATCTCTGTTCAGTAGGAAATGCAACTGATCTCTCATGACAAAAGTGCAGATGATTAATCCAACGAAGAGAGCAAACTGTCCAGTCACAAGGACGCGAATTAAAAAATGAGCTCCTTTCATGCGTGGTTCATTTTTTATGACGTGGACTGGTTGATACCGGGCGAGAAAAAAAGCGGGATAACAGCCGGCCGCACAGCCAGCTAAGAACATCAGTGTGGCAAGAAAGAGTATTGTCCACAAATCGAATGAAAGGGACAAGTTTTTATTGGTGACCTTATTGAATGCGGGAAGAAAAATTCCCACAAGCATAATGCCCAGAATGAGGGCAGAGGTACTCATTAGAATAGCTTCTCCTAAAAATTGTTTGATGAGCTGGGACTTCACTGCCCCGAGAACTTTGCGTACACCTACCTCTTTGGTCCGGCTGGCTGAGCGTCCGATGGCAAGCGTCATGAAGTTAATGCAGGCGACGCCCAAAATCAGAAACGCTATCGCGATCAATATATAGGAATACATGGGATCGCTCGTTGGCTCAAAGCCTGAAGGGATATCTGGATTCAGGTGAATATCGGTAATTGGCTGCAACTGGAGAGAGACCATATTTACATATCGCTCCGGGTAGTGAATCTCGACCACACTCCGTAATTTCTGGTCCATTTCATAAGCATTCAGGGGCTGTTCTAGCAGCACATAGGTTTCGAAGAAAACGTTGAACCAGTGACTCAATGCTCTCTCCCCTAAATATTTACGCACATTATCAAAAGGAACAAGAATGTCGAACCTGATACTCGAGTTTGCAGGTATGTCTTTAGCGATACCGCTGACAGCAAAATCATGGTATTCATTGCCCAGTTTGATGGAAAGCTGCTTGTTTAAAGGATCTTCCTGGCCAAATATTTTCTCGGCCGTACTTTCTGTGAGCACGACGGAGTTGAGACTTTGTAAAACTTCTGCTTTGTCGCCTCGAACTAAAGGGAATGTGAAAATCTTGAAAAAGTCGGGATCTACAAGATGATACCGCTGCGTAAAATTCTTTTCCAGGTAGCGGACAATATTTGTTCGAACGTCCAGGCGGACCGCATGTTCGACTTCCGGAAAACTCTGTTTCAAGGCTTCAGCCAGCTGCCACGGTGCTTCAACATAAGAGAAGGGATCGCGTTCCGGAAGGTCCTCGGTAATGTAAACGCGATATAGCCTGCCGGCATTTTTGTGGAATGTATCGTAACTCAATTCATTTTGAACGAAAAGATATATTAAAATACAGGATGTTATGCCTATAGCCAGGCCGATGATGTTAATGAAAGAATAGAGCTTCTGCTTGAAAAGGTTGCGAAGCGCAATTTTTAGATAATTTTTAAACATGAGTTTTTTCCCGTTTTATAAAAATTTCCTTTTGGTGATCTTCACAAATCTCTCTCAGTTTTCCCCGATTTCCACCCACTGATACCTTTGGATGAACATATCACACCCAAAACGGCAAGGTCAATTGCCAGGAAACAGAAACAGAACATAAAAGATGCTAAAGATTTGATCGAAAATCTAGAACAGGCATTTGAATCACTAACCAGGATTATTCACGGATCGAGTTTGCCAGATCGCCACGCTCCGCTCGCGATGGGCATAATACTATTAAATTGTTGTTGCTATAATTTATAATTTATTGTAACCAAACAAGTTGGAACTATATTTTTAACCATTTATTGAATGGAGTCAATAGTGTTAAAAAAAACATTGTCCAGCTTGTTCATCATCAAAGGTA
>DRHQ01000130.1 GCA_011049545.1 Candidatus Aminicenantota bacterium
AATCAAGCCCCTACACAAGAAAAACCAAACGCATACATAAGGAAAATTAAAACCCCTCAGCTTATTTATATAATCGAAAAGGTGGACTTGATAAATCAAGCCCCTACAAGAATATTAATCATTACGGTGGGTTTTATAGATCAAGCCCCTACAATGTAAGAATGAATAAAATGGTGGAATTTATGAATCAAGCCCCTACAATAGAACAGAGCCCTGCAATTTGACATCTCATTTTTTCGATGTTATATGTCTCTATTAATACGAACCTGTCATGGAGACATACGGCTGGCTATCCATCCTCCCTCCTCTTCTTGCTATTTTCCTTGCGATCAAAACAAAACATGTCTACATCTCGCTAGTTCTTGGTATCTGGCTGGGGTGGACCATCATCCATTCCTGGAATCCAGTCTCAGGCCTCATCGATACACTCGGTGCCCTCGTCAACGTGTTTAAGGATGAGGATAACACACGGGTCATCCTCTTTAGTGGTTTAGTTGGAGCGATCATCACTTTCACCCAATATTCCGGGGGTATGAAAGGCTTTATCAATTGGATCGTCGGGAAAGGTTTAGTCAGAACGAGAAAATCAGCTGGCTTACTTGCCTGGTTCCTGGGATTTATTATCTTTATTGAAGCCAACATATGTGTGCTTGTTTCAGGTGCAGTAGCAAGACCTATCTTTGATAAGCTAAAAATTTCCCGGGAAAAGCTGAGCTATATTCTCGATTCGACTTCTGCGCCAAAATGTATTCTAATCCCTTTAAACGCCTGGGGAGCCTTTGTCATCGGCTTGCTTATAATCCAGGGAGTCGAAAATCCAGTTAGAGTTTTGATCTCATCTATGCCCTTTAACTTTTATGCGATCTTCGCTCTGCTCATAGTCTTAATCGTTGTCGTAACAGAAAAAGACTTTGGCCCCATGAAAAAAGCAGAACACAGGGTTAGAGTGGAAAACAAACTTCTTCGTGACGGAGCTGAACCCCTCATATCCACTGAAGTCGTAACAATGGAAGCAAAAGAAGGGATTCCTCCCCGCGCTATAAATATGATTCTTCCAGTTGTCACCATGGTGGTTATGATGCCTGTCGTTCTTCTTATAACCGGGAAAGGAAATTTAATGGAAGGATCAGGTTCTGCTTCTGTCCTCTGGGCAGTTATTGCAGGACTCGCAGTGGGTGCTGTCGCTTACAGAGTCCAGGGAATAATGAAAGTAAAAGAGATTACCGATATTTTCATGAAGGGTGTGGGGGGCCTCATTCCCTTAGCAAGCCTGATGATCCTGGCTTTTGCCATCGGGGACATTTGCGATGTGCTTGGCACCGGCCCCTTTGTTGCTCAAGCAGCCAAATCCACTCTCAATCCAGGAGTCATACCTGCTGTCGTTTTTCTCGTCTCCTGCCTCATCGCTTTCTCCACAGGGACCTCCTGGGGAACTTTTGCCATCATGATTCCCATCGCAGTCCCCATGATCAATATCATCGGTCTTAATCCGGGCTTAATCATAGCCGCTGTTCTTGGAGGAGGAGTATTCGGAGACCACTGCTCCCCTATTTCTGATACAACCATCATCTCTTCCATGGCTTCGGCGAGTGATCATATCGACCATGTACGAACGCAACTTCCCTATGCTTTAACGGCTGCAGGATTCTCTCTTCTTCTTTTTATCATTTTTGGCTTTGCTTTATGATTGTTGATTATCTTACGCTTACAAAATAACAAAAAGGTAGGCTTGGTAAATCAAGCCCCTACAATATAATAACATGACGACATGTGGGTTTGATGAATTAAACTCCAACAAATAATTATGCGAATAAAATAAGGTGGGCTTGATAAATCAAGCCCCTACAATCTGATAATATGACAATTTGTGCGTTTGGTAGGTCAAGTACCTACAGAAGGAGGTTCATCCTCATGAAAAAACAATTTAAATCCGTTTTTATCGTTATTCTATTCGTTTTATGGACAGCCTTCAGCAGTACTCTTTCGGGTGCTGTTGAGTCTCAATCTTCCTATTCTGAAGCTATAAAGGAGTTTGAACAATTTGTGGAAGAACAGATGGTTTTGGACAAGGCCCCTGGACTTTCTGTGGGATTCAATAAAGGTGATTTCATCTGGACAAAAGGCTTCGGTTTCTCTGACCTAGAAAATGAAGTTCCAACCAAGCCCGAAAGTTCTTACCGCCTTGCTTCTATAACCAAAACTATAACCGCAATCGCAGTGCTTCAGTTAGTTGAGGCAGGAAGAATTGACCTCGATGCAGAGGTCCAAACCTATGTTCCCTACTTTCCTAAGAAGAAATGGCCGGTAACAGTACGTCTTCTTCTGGGACATCTTGGAGGAATCAGCCACTATAAAAACTACGATGTGGAAGGGCATATCAAAGTGCACAAAAATACAAAAGAAGCCCTGGCAATTTTTCAAGATTTTGCCCTGGTCGTTGAACCTGGAACCAAATACAATTATTCAAGTTATGGGTTTAACCTCCTGGGCGCTGTTATTGAAGAAGCTTCGGGCCAATCCTACGGAGCTTACATCAAAAAACACATCTTCGACCCTCTCGGTATGGAAAATTCTCGTATGGACGATCCTGAGGACTTGATTTCGAACCGAGTCAGCGGATATCGCCTCATTAAAGGTGAAGTCAAGAATTCAGAATTTGTCGACGTCTCAAGCCGTTTTGCCGGAGGAGGCACTCGTTCCACCGTTGTCGACTTGCTCAGATATACCAAGGGAATAATCGAGGGAAAGCTCCTTAAGACGCAGACATGGAAGCTTGTGTTTACATCCATGGCTACCCGCGGAGGACGCTTTACAGGCTACGGCATGGGATGGAGTGTTCGACCATGGAGAGGCCATTTCCAGGTGAGTCATGGCGGTTCCCAACCTGAAACAAGAACACATCTTCTAATCTTTCCCGAAGAAAATTTTTCTATCGCCGTTGCTTCGAACCTGGAAGGGTTCAATCTTACGCCCTATGTTAGAAGGCTGGCTGAGCTTGTACTCGAGGAAGATTTTGATAGCCTCGCCTATGCATCTGATACGGCTGAACAGGTCATCTATGACTACTGCGCCCAGGTTTTCTCTTACGGAATGAGCAGTTTAGACTGGCATGGTGCCCATATTTCGAAGGATGAGACAGATTTAGCCAGGGCTTTCTCTTATTTTAATAAATATGTCGACAAGAAAACCTTAAAAAATAATTTCAAGGATACAAAAAAGAAGATCGCATACGGTTTTCATCCAGTCTCGACTCAGGCGCTTACCAAGGTCGGGTCCTTCATGGCGTATGCCTTGAAAGAAAGTCTTGGTGAAGAAAAACTCCAGAGTTATTATCAAAGCGGTCCCCTTGCTTTTTTCAGAGACTACATTGAAATCAGCAATAAATGGCCTTCACGCAAAAAGAATTACAGGTTCACAAAAAGCTTCGCTAAACTAATCTCGGGCTGGGAAAAAGACTGGAAAGCAACCTACACTGATTATGTCCGCAATCTATTGGTCACAGTTAATGCAGATTTTGATGAATTAGGCCCCAAGTTGAAAAAAACTTTCTCCGGGGCAAATTTCTATCCGGACTTCAGCAGAGATATGGAAAGGGTTGGATATTATTACTTATGGAAAGATGAAATCCAAAATTCTCTTAAAATCTTCAACTTAAACCGTGAGCTTTATCCTAATTCTCCTCTTCCATTAAGTAACCTCGCCGCAGCATACATCTGGACAGGCAGTGTCGAAGAAGCCCAGAAACTTTTCAAGAAAGCCTTTGCCTTGAATCCTGATCATCCCAGCGTGAGCTTGAACGAGTTTCGCAATCTTGGAAGACATCTCGAGAACGCAAAAAAGTTGAAAGAAATCTTTGCCCTGGTAGAAATTGCCCTGGAGCTTTACCCTAAGAATGCCCAGTTTCATAAAGAAGTTGCAGATATTTATCTTGCAACTGGACAAAAGGAGAAGGCTGGAATTTTCTATAAAAAAGCCCTGAAACTCAATCCCAAACTCAAGGAGGCCAAAAGGAAGCTTGAAGAGCTTGGAAAAGAAAAGAAAAAATTAACATGAGGAGGGAAATTATGAAAAACGGAGGCGCCTTATGAAAACAAGAAATATCTTCCTTAAGCATTTATTTGTATTCATCTCTGTCTTTCTCTTATTGGGCCAGCTAACAATTGTTCCCTGTACCGTGGCTGTGGTCTCAGGAAAAGCAACTCGAGACGGACGACCCTTGATGTGGAAAAATCGAGACACAACTACTTTAGACAATAAAATGATTTACCTCAAAGGCGAAAAATATGACTTCATTGGATTAATAGATGCCAGGGATAAAAAGGCGGTAAACGTGTGGGCAGGAATTAACACAGAAGGATTTGCCATAATGAATTCTGTTTCAAGTGACCTTTCTGAAGGACCAAACGGCGAGATGAAAAACGGCCGTTTTATGAAACGTGCTCTTTCAGAATGCGCCAATGTTTTGGATTTTGAAAATCTTCTAAATCGCACCAACGGGAATCGAAGAGTAGCCGCAAACTTCGGCGTCATTGATGCTGAGGGAAATGCCTGTTTCTTTGAAACCGGCAACTCGACTTTTCAGAAATTTGACAGCAAAGATCCGAAGGTTGCTCCACACGGATATATCATCCGGACAAATTATGCCTTCACCTCTCCGCTGAAAAATAGCGGTGGAGGCTATATCCGGTTTGAAAGAGCTTCAAGGCTTTTCCAAGCAGCCTCAGCTGAAGAGCGCCTCGACTACAAATTCATTCTCCAGGAAGCAGCCAGGGATCTTGTGAACGAAAAACTCAACTCTTTTCCCCTTGCAAATCCCAAGGTTTATGACTCGAGTTCACCCGTTTGCATCAACACAAACGATACAATCAACCGTAATTCCACAGCTTCAGTGGCTCTTTTTCATGGTGTCTCCGATCCTAAAAAGGCCCACCTCGCCACCATGTGGATTCTGCTTGGCCAACCTGTCTGCTCGGTGGCGGTTCCGCTGTGGGCGAATGCAGCCTCAGTCCCGGAGTTGCTTTCAGGAGATAAAACTGCTCCTTTAAATGACTTTTCAAGGGCCTTGGCTTCTTATCTCTATCAAGATCAAAAAGGACACATGTACCAGTATCTGAGCATATCCACATTAATACATTATGGCGGAGAAGGAGTGCTGAGTAGGCTTTCTAAGATCGAAAACAAGGTTTTTGCTGAAACCGAAGTGAAATTAAAAGAATGGGAAAAGAAGAAGCCAGCCAAACAAGATGTCGTTGATTTTGAAGAGAAAATAGCTGCGTGGATCTACAAATCCTTAAAAAGCTCTTTTCCTGATGTAAAAATCCCGGATTAAGATAAAGAATTTAAAAACGCCTGAATATAATAAAAAAGAATTATTTTACTGTGGGTTTCTCACCTACTTTTTCAGCAACTTTCTTTGCCGGTTTTTCTGCGGTTTTTTCCGCGGCTGCTCCAGCAACTTTCCCCGTAACTTTCTCGGCGGCCTCTTCAGACGGAAGAAGACCGTACTCCTTTCTAATCTCCAGATCAAGCTGAGCGGCTAACTCTTCGTTCTCCATCAAGAGCCTTTTGACACTCTCTCTTCCCTGCCCGATTCGTTCTCCTTTATAAGAGTACCAGGTTCCAGCTTTCTCAATCAGTCCCACATCTACCCCGCAGTCAACCAAATCCCCTTCTTTCGAGATTCCCTCACCAAAGATAATATCAAACTGAGCCAATCTGAAAGGAGGAGCCATTTTATTCTTAACAATTTTTACTTTCACTCTGTTGCCGATGACTTTGTCTCCTTCCTTTAAGGTGGCGATTCTCCTGATATCAACCCTTAATGAAGCGTAAAACTTCAGGGCTCTTCCACCAGTTGTTGTCTCAGGATTACCTAGAAAAAATCCGATTTTTTCTCTGATCTGGTTAACGAAGATAAAACATGTTTTTGAACGGCTGACTATGGCAGTCAGCTTTCTCAAGGCTTGGGACATAAGACGTGCTTGAAGACCCATATGGGCATCCCCCATCTCTCCTTCAAGTTCTGCCTTAGGCACAAGGGCAGCTACAGAGTCGATAACGATGACATCCACGGCCCCACTACGGACAAGAACCTCGGCAATCTCCAAGGCCTGCTCTCCATAATCCGGTTGAGAGATAAGAAGACTATCCACATCCACACCTATACTGGCTGCGTACTTCGGATCTAAGGCGTGTTCGGCATCAATAAAGGCTGCCTGGCCGCCCTGTTTCTGAGCTTCCGCAATGACATGAACTGCCAAAGTTGTCTTTCCTGTAGCCTCAGGGCCAAAGACCTCAACAACCCTTCCCCGGGGGAATCCGCCTATGCCCAAGCTTAAATCAAAAGCTATGGAGCCGGTAGGGATTACAGGCACTTTAACTGCTGCATCTTTTTGCCCTAGCTTCATCACTGCTCCTTTGCCAAATTGCTTTTCTATCTGAGAAAGTGCGGCCTCAATTGCTCTATCTCTCGAGGTTTGTTTTTCTCCTGTTTCTTCTTCTTTCATTTCATCCTCCTCCAAGTAAATGAGTTCTTGTCAATTTTATAAATATTCTTATTTTTTATCTTTTAATTCTAACTTATATTCAAAAATTATTAAATAGTTCTTCCTATTTTTAATCTACTATAAACGCAATATATATTTTTGCAATGTCATTGCGGGCATAATACTCAAAAAGTGGAGCTGAGTAAATAACGATACTATTATAAATAAAATAGTTAAAGTGTAAAATTTGATAAAAAGTTAAAGTGGTTTAACAATGGCAAAAAAAACACTGTCCCTATTGTTCATCCAA
>DRHQ01000131.1 GCA_011049545.1 Candidatus Aminicenantota bacterium
AATCTCTCTTTTGCTCAACGTGATAAAATCCTCTCTCATGTCGGTTCTCCTTGTTTGTCTTCACAAAGAAGAACCTTACACGATTTTCTAAAAACCGGAAATTTTTGCTTTGCCCAAACCGGAAATTATCACGTTGCTGTGACAGTTTTATTGTAAAACATAAGAATTTGCTTTTTTGGATTGCTTTGATTTTGATTCATTTTGCTAAGTTTGAGCTGAATTAGTGATGAGCCCAAAAAGGAAATTCTTAGATTAAAATCCATGTCTATTTTGTAGGTGGGGATAGATGTTCTTAGGCGGACGCAGCGATCTTTGTCTTGAATAATATTTATAAGGATTATGTTTTATTAATTTCTTTGATCGCCCAATCGGCGGCGATTTTTATGACATTTCTTGGAGATTCCATTTTTGCGGCCTCTTTGAGGAAAGACAGGTGGGAGCGGTCACCGCATTTTCCGATGGCTCTTAATGCTTCAGCTTGAGCAAGATAACTGTCATCTTCTATAAACTGTTTCTTGAACAGAGAGACCAGTTCCGGTTCTTCATAATTTCCGAGGATTCCTAAGGCAGCCACTCTGACTTTTGAATTTTTATCTTCGCATGTCTCCTTGAACAAGCTGAGGTGCTCCTTTTTTTTGAGCGTTCCTAGAGTTTCGATTGCACTTCGCCGCACAGCCCAGAATTCATCATTTTGGGCTCTATCCTTGAGGCCTCTCATTGCCATGGGATCGTCTTGAAATTCTGCGAGCTCTGATGCTGCCCAACTCCTCCCTATAACATCATCATTTTTGAGCTGGTACAGAAGCTCTTCCATGTTTTTTTCAAACGTCCATTCCTTTAAAAGATAATTTCCTTCGTCAAACCTGACCAAAAGAGGCTTTTTATCAACCGAGAATTCAAAAGCCTGCTCTTTGTGTTTTATCCACACTTTTTCGGATATTTTTTTCTCTGGAGTGGTGATTCCGATGATTACAGGAATCGTGTAAATCGGTATCCCCTGGGATGTATCCTGAGTTTGAACGACTTTCAATTTGATTTTTTGACTCTGTTCATCCCAGGTGTAGCTGATTTTAAAAAACGGATGGCCGGGCTTAAAAATAAACTGTTCAAAAAACCAGTCCAGGTTCTGTCCGGTTACATCTTTAATAGCAGTCATGAAGTCATGAGTGTCGACTGCCTGAAACTCGTGTTTGTGCAGGAAGTGCTTGAGAGTCCTGAAAAATGGTTTGTCTCCCATGACAAACCGGAGCATATGAAGAACAGCAGCACCTTTAGGATAGGTGTGACTGTCAAAATTATCCTCAGGACGGTTATACCTGTCGAAAACTACCGGACGTATGTATCTTGTATGCGCTTCCTGCAAATACCGGTTCTTTTTTCGCAGCAGGTCATAGGCGCCCTCATCTTCTCCTTTATCGTGCCGCGTGTAGAGATAGTCGGAGTACGTGCCGAAGCTTTCGTTCAGCCAGGTTTGGGACCAGGTCCTTAAAGTGATGAGATCTCCCCACCATTGGTGTGCTACCTCATGGGCAATGATTCTCTCCCATGAAAAATCCTGTTCCGCCCGCTTATCATGAATAACTCCTTGACCAAGAACTGTGGCTGCTGTGTTCTCTGCGCCGCCTCCCATCCGGGGAGAAGTGACCTGCGCGTATTGCGCCCAGGGGTATTCATAACCGAACAGTCTGTTGAAGTAATCAATCATATGAGGCGTTTTCTTGAAGATCCATTTCGCATCTTCCACGTCCTTCTCATAGACCCAGTAGGTGACGGGAAGCGAGCCAAGAGAATCCTCTATGACAGCAAACGGACCGATAGCCAGCATGAAGAGATAGGTGGAATGGGGAAGCTCCTGTGACCAGTGATAAGTTTTCGTGCCATTTTTTTTGTCCTCTTTGACACTGACCAGCTTACCGTTGGAGAGCACCTTGTATTTATTCTTGACGGTGATGATCATCTCATTGGTCACCTTGTCATGAGGAAAATCATAACTGGGAAACCAGTGACGAGCCCTGTCCGGCCAGGATACTGTCGATACCATAATGGGATTGGTAGGGCTTTCCTCATCAAAGAACAAGCCGACCTTTGGATCTGTCGCATGGTATTTGACGGTAAATGTCACTGTCTCGCCGTACTCATAGGCTTTCGAGAGATGCACTATGATAAGTTTATCCGTTTGTGTGAATTGAAGGGGCATATTCTCAGAGTTCGTAACAGCGGTAACAACAAGCTCCTCTGCGTCCAGCAGACATTCCTTGAAATCATCTCTTAAGGGAGTCAGAGTGATTCGGTTTTCTCCCTCAAAATATTTTTTATCCAGGTCAAAAGTCAGAGCAATTCGGTAATGTTTGGCATCATAATCCCGGCTCCTTTCATACTGGAGAGGCCGCTCGTAGACATTAACTTTTTGTGCAGGTACAACAAAAAACAGAGAAAGCAGGAAGGATAGAATCGCAACAAATTTTTTCATGATGAAACTCCTCAAAGACTTTTATTTCTTTTTCATCAAAGCTTCGACTTCTGCCAGAGACCTGGGAAGCCCATGTGAGAGATTCTCATACCCGTTTTCCGTGATCACCACTGTGTCTTCAAGACGGATTCCCATTTCTTGGTCAGGATAAGGCAGGTTGATGTCACAGGCAAAGACAAATCCTGGACGCAAGACTTCATCCGGGCCGGTAAAGGTTCCCATGGGATCATGGGTGGCCATACCGATAGAATGGTTGTACCCACCATACCGAATCAATCCTTTGAATTTTGGATTTTCTGCGTCATACCCGTTTTCTACCAAGAATTGCTTCACTTTCTCCCCCACATCCCTGAACGTGATACCAGGCCTGTAATTGTCCAGGCAGGTTTTCAGGATCCCGTAAGACATTTCATATATTTTTTTTTGCTTTGGTGAGAACTTTCCGTTGGCTGGGAAGGTGGAAGAAATATCCGCATGGTAATAGCTGTAGTCAGGGCCTGCATCCAGGATGATGAAATCACCGTTTTCGAAAATCCGGTCATGCTTGTGATAATGGCCAAAAGCATGATTGGGTCCGGACATCAAAATGACATAGAAAGCCAGATCCTGGGCTTTTTCCTTCTTGCAGACATATTCAAACAGGGCAGCCAGTTCTTTCTCTGAGACTCCAGGACGTGTGGCATTCATCAAAGCGATATGTGCTTTGACTCCGATTTGAGCCGCTTTGCGCAAGTATTCAATTTCTGCGGGAGACTTGATTTTTCTAAGGTCCCAAATCAGAGGGGAACAGTCTTTGACCACAATATGAGGAAATTTCTCTTTTAGTCGCTTCACAAATTGAAGTTCACGTGTCAGCCTTCCATCCCACATATTCATCGTCATTGTCTTCTGCAAAGCTTTGAATTTTTCATTGCTGTTTTCCCGGCTCAGTTCTTCCGGTCTGAACATCGTATAAAAGACATCAGTCTGTAGACTTAGCCTTGAAAGTGTGGAGGACAAGCGTTCAATGGGTAAAACCCTGTTGATCCCGGTCACCTCCTCAGGTGTGCGAACGAGCTCAACAGAGATGCCTTCTCCTCGAGCCTCCCTTTCGTTGATCGAGAAGAAAAGAGTGCTCTGTTTCCTGATTCCATCCATGATCAGGGCAGCATTCGGAATTTCCACACCGCATAAATAGTAAAAGTCATTGTTTTGATAGAATTGAATATCCGATGCTGGAGTTGTTGCACCGAGAATGACCGCCACACAATCAGGTATTTTTTCCATGAACTTAGCCCGTCTGGCTGCATACTCGGATTTGTCAAATCCCTGTTCTGCACAAGGAATCTGAATAGAAATAAACAGGAGCGAAACCATTAGTGAAATCGGGATCATTTTTTTCATCGTTTACCTCCAGTAATAAAGGATAGTCATTCCTATGGCACGAATAACTGCTCAATTGATGTCATTCGTGTCCCATAATAGTATAAAATTATAATTAAATTAATAAAAAATTGTGAAAGTTACAATTGTATTTTTCGATTGAGAGGAAATTCCCCAGAGGGACACCTTTGCCCTTCTCATTTCTCATTCATTTATGCTAAAAAAAGAATGTCCCTGCAGGAAAAGTGGTGCTTCCTTCATTAACTGTTGTTACTAAGCCGAAATCCACGTAAACTTCTCTACTCGGACCCGAGTTCTCATAAAAACGGAAATCCACCAAAAAAAGATTTTGGTGATGAGCCCAAAAAGGAGATTCTTATAAATACACTAACGGACAGCCACACATTTCATCTGTTTCTGATCGCGAATGAGCAGTTTGCCATCGGATAGCGCCAGCGGAGCCCAGCATTGGTTGGTGTCGAGAAGTTTTGCACTTGCCAACTTTTTGAAGCCATCAGGATTTGGCTCGATAAGATACAGGAAGCCTTTGTTACCGTCAATGCTAAGAATCAAGCCATCTGCCAGAATAAACCCTCCCTTGTCAAAAAGAGGCGAACTGTGTGTCTTCCACATTATTTTTCCACCAAGGTCCATGCAAACCATCCCGTCCCTGGTTTCATTGGTGCTGCAGTGACCATATAGATATCCCTTGTAGAGAATGGCAGGATGGACGTGAGTACCGAACTCATCAGTTTTGTAAAGTTCGCTAACTACAAACGTGTTAGACTCTTTCTCCACTTTGATCATAGCTGAACCGGCCTTATAGCCTCCTGTGATAAAAATTCTCCCATCGCCTATCTCTGTTACATTTGGGACAGGGATTTTACACTGCCAGCCTTCATAGGACCAAAGCAATTTGCCAGTTTTTGGATCCATTCCCATAACAGCACCATTAGCGGAAATCATAATCAATTGGTTACCGCCTTCGATATTTATTATCTTTGGCGATACGTAACCTGCCTTGCCCGGAAGCTCTGGAGAAGCCCACTGCATAGATCCTGTAAGTTTGTTATAGGCTACAACTCCTGCTTTTTGTGTTTGTGACGCAAGTATCAACATATTGTCATAAATCAAAGGATTCTGCGCAATGCCCCAGGTCGGCACTTCATTTTCGGTGAAATCTGTCCATATATTCTTTTTCCAGACAGATTTATGCTTGCGTTTGTCAAAGCAGTGAACATGGCCGAAAGGCCCACACGTATAAACATAATTTCCCTCAATTGCGGGCACAGATCGTGAACCTGGGCGGCCGGTTTTGCCGGGAGCGTCATAGACAAATGTCCATTCTTCCTTGCCTGTAGCAAAGTCGAGACAACGCAATATGTCCTGTTCGTTGCCTATTCGGTCAAGCACATAGACCTTGCCATCGCTTACCGCCGGTCCGCCAAATCCCTCACCCAGAGGAAAGGTCCATAACACATCAGGAGCACCCTTAGCCCATGAGCGTTTTATTCCTTTTTCTGTTGAGATCGCATTTCGGCTGGGCCCAAGATACTGTGGCCAGTCGGCCGCTAAACAGACCAAACTTGCAGCCAATCCGAACATCACTGCCAATGCCAAATGCTTTTTCATTCTAGTCATCTCCTTGTTTTAGGACTTCTGCGAATTTTCTTCTATCACCTGTATTATTTTTCTAATATTTACGAGAATTTTATTTTTCTGCTTTCCACTATTAAGCTTCATTTTTTTTATACAATTATTATATAAAGAAAGCTATTTTTTCCTAAGCTCATCTAATTTTTTCCTGGCATTTGTCCTGGCAGAATCAAGTTCTAATGTTTCATTATAGCATTCCTGGCCTTTTTCTTTCATTCCTTTTCGCTCATAAGCTCCACCTTATCCTTCAATTGGCTCTTGGAATATGTCTTCAACATCAAAATATTCTAATAAATTTAAAAAGTAAGCACCTTGCTTATTTCTTCTCCTTTTCCTTCCATTGACTAGGCCTATTTCATTGTGATAGGCTTATTTCTGCATATCAGTTAGTAAACATTGCGAAGTTTTTATGCGACAGAGAAAACGAATGTCCTATTTTTTTAAGATGAGAAAATCAATTTAAGGATTAAAGGAGACTACAGTGAAAGAACTCATTGAAATGATTGCCAAAGCATTAGTGGACAATCCGGACAATGTGCACGTTTCCCAACTAGACGGGGAGCAGAGCTCGATCATTGAATTAAAGGTTGCTCAAGAAGATATCGGCAAGGTTATTGGAAAACAGGGAAGAACTGCACAGGCTATCAGAGTTATTCTCGGTGCAGCCGGGATGAAGTTAAAAAAGAGATTTAATCTCGAGTTAATCGAAAAAGGGTAAACTGGTTTAACAATTTCATTTCGAAATACACACGCCGATTTCCCCGTAGATGACAGATACCCTTGCCATTGATTAACCGGTTTTTAAATTTATCAAGCAATCCATTGCCTTGATATAATTTGACTTTTATTCCTTTGTGTATTTTTGGAACTGAAATTGGCTAGACTATTTTTTTTAATCTTTCGCTTCGAAATCTCTTTCTGGGGTTGAATTATATGCTCATGTCCGTGGCAAAAAAATCAACTTTCGCCGTTTGAACGCGCTCCCTGTAATATGCTGATTATTCTTGGCCGATGGGGCGCAAATAGCTAAGTCACAAATAGCCTTATCACATTTTTACGGATTGCTGCCTAATAACTTTCCTTCTTGAAAACCCGCATCAAGCACCTTCAAATTAATCTTAAGGTCTTTCTTTCTACTAACAGTTTCCAATACAGATCTCAAATCTTCATATTTAAAAGGGACTAAGCCTGTTCCCGCAGAATAACCGATTTCGAATAAAAAAGAGAGCATTCCGTGCAGAAAATGGAGCCTGGCCCCATTTTTTCCATTTTTTTATGTCCCTTTTTTTACTTATAGATTTTTTTAAATGCATCAATAAATCTCTTGTTTTGCTCCGGAGCTCCTATTGTCACCCGCAAGAATGTGTGTTTTCCGTACATCGTTAAAGGTCTGACAATCACATTGCTTTCCTGAAGTTCCTCACATATGCTTTTTGTATCTTTCTTTACATCTATAGTTATAAAATTTGTTTCAGAGGGAAGGTAAAAAACAGACATTTTATCGAAATTTTCATACAGGAACCTTTTGCCAGATTCATTCATCTCTTTGGTTTTCCTTATATGTTCTTTATCCTCCAAAGCCGCGGCCGCACCTATCTGGGCAAACCTGTTAACAGCAAACGGCGGACTTACCCTTTGGATAGCATTAATGAAATCTTCTTTAGCTGCACAATATCCAACCCGGAGACCGGCTAAACCATACAATTTGGAAAAAGTACGGAAAACTATAACATTCCTTCCTTCTTCAACGTATTTCAGTGTGTTTGGATAAATATCTTTATTTACATATTCATAATAAGCCTCATCAAATGCTACAACAATATCTTCGGGAATCTTTTCCATAAACTCTGAAACCTCGTCCTGGGTGATCAAAGTGCCAATCGGGTTCATCGGATTATCAAGATAGACTATCTTTGTATCGCTGGTTATTTTCTTTAAAATGGCGTCAAGGTCATGCCTGTATTCTCTCAACGGAACTTCTATCAACCTGCTTTCCATGACTTGGGCAACAATCTTGGCCATGATGAAGGAGGATTCACTAATAATGAACGTATCTCCAGGATCCAAAAATGCAACACCCATGAGAAAGATCAATTCCGTCGTGCCATTACCTATGCGCAGAGTTTTGGGGGAGATTCCCAGATGATCAGCTATTCTGTCTCTTAAAAAAATACAGTCGTTATCAGGGTAGAGATGGCCATCTTCCAGAGATTTTTTGACTGCATCAATGGCAAGAGGTGAAGGGCCCAAAGGATTCTCATTGGAGGCAAGATTACAAACCTCCCTTCCCAGCTCAAGTTCTTTTTTGAGAACTTCAAGGGGCAATCCTGGCTGATAGTGCTCAATTTTTAAGACATTATCTCTTATTAACTTTTTCATAATTTCAAGATTCTTATTATACTGTTTCTATTCAGTTATATGGATCCTATTCAAGCTAATATAAACGCAATCTATATTATTACAATGTCATTGCGAGCCCTGAAAAGGCGTGGCAATCTCTATAGATGAATAATAAACCCCATGGATTAAACTACATTAAGGAGCAACGAAATCCCTCTCCAAACAAATATAAAATAGCCTATTCTCTTGGCTTCCATCAATCTTTTTTCGTAAGCAATTAATGGACTTATATCAAGTCCTGTAAAATTTATTACCAAAGAAGACCCGAGATAATTATGCCAGAATTGCTCATAAATTGCGAGAGCAAATCGTAAAATCATATGGGAATTTTGGAGTATTTTTGACTTTTGACATCAAATTTTTCCTGTGTTATAAATCCCAATAACATCTTTTATTCTAATTGTAATCATAAAGCGCAGGAGGCTACTGATGCTAAAACAAATCAGTCATCTGGGGATAGCAGTGAAGGATATTGAAGAAGCGAGGGGATTTTATCGCTCGGTTTTCGGGCTGGAATCATCAGAGCCTATAATAGGTGGTGGCGGGACGATTAAGGTAAGCATGGTCCAAGTGGGCGGTGTTCTGATTGAGCTCATTCAGCCTGCAGGGAATGAAGGAGTTATGGCAAAATTCCTGGAAAAGCGCGGCGAGGGCTTCCACCATATCTGCTATGAAGTGGAAGATATCAACGCAGAAATTGCCTCACTCAAGGCCGCAGGAATAGAGGTTCTTGGTGAGGTAAAACCAGGTGCTGAGGGAATGATTGTCTTCCTCCATCCTCGAGGGACTCATGGAGTCCTGGTTGAGTTAGTGGAAAAGAAAGAATGACTGGTAAGTCCTTATAATTTGAATTTGGGGAGGATAAGAAATAAACTTCGAACTAACAGATGAGCAGATAATGTCTCGGGATATGGCCCGAAAGTTTGCTGATCAAGAGATTTTGCCAACACTCAAGGAAAATGAACGCCAGGAGAAATTTGATCCTGGGATTATAAAAAAGATGGCTTCCCAAGGGCTGTTAGCTCCACATATGCCCGAGGAGCATGGGGGGATGGGTACTTTTGTGTGATTATGTTACATCAACCCTTATCTGGGAGCAGCTCTGCGGGGCTAGCTTAGCGGTAACACAGGCAGCGGTTAGTGGGCCCATCCAGCCGGCGAGGTGGCAGCGAAGGCATTTTAAGTTTCACAGATATGGAATTGCCTTTGGAGAACCAGGTAGGAGAGATTGGGCATGCATTAAAAAATGCCTTGCGAGGCATTGATACTGCCCGTTTGTTTTTAGCTGCAGGTTGTGTTGGAGTAGCACAGAGCTGCCTTGACTCCTGTATAAAGTATGCCAAAGAGCGGGTTCAGTTTGGAAAGCCTATCGGCGGTCATCACTACCAGGATGCCATCACTGCTACAATACTGGGCGGCACAGCCCAAATGCACCAGTTGACCATAGGGCAGCAGCTTTTAGAGATAGCTGCTTTTAAGTAGTAGAAAAGGAAGGCTTAGAAAGAAACAAGTTTTTTAAACTGGGAAAATCTTTTTTCTATATCTTCAAGCGACAAAGATTTAAAGCGGTTGATGCCAAAATCCTCGATAGCAAAAGAAGCCAAAACGCTTCCATAAACAGAAGCCTTGCGGATTTCTCCCTCATCATCAAAAGTCTTTATTTTATCCAGGTAGCCCAAGAAACCTCCAGCAAAACTATCCCCCGCGCCTGTCGGATCAATTACCTTTTCGCAGGGATAGGCTAAAACGCCAAAAATCGAATCCTTCCCTAAAACAAGGGCACCATGTTCGCCCTTTTTGATGACGATAATAGAAGGTCCTCTCTCAAGGAGTTTCTTCCCTGCTTTGATAAGATTCGGCTCTTTGGCCAGCATTTTTATTTCTTCATCGTTGGCAAAATACACGTTGACTTCCTCTAAAACCCTTAAAAGAGGGGCAGGCTTGGTTTTAATCCAGAGGTTCATAGTATCCATTGCTACGAGCTTTGGGTGCTTAGCCTGGGAAAGAATATCCCCTTGAAGGTCAGGGTCGATATTTGCCAAAAAAACAATTTCGGCTTTCGTGTAGTCTGGAGAAAGCTGAGGGCTAAAATTTTCAAACACGTTCAATTCTGTTTTGATCGTCGTCCTTTGATTGGGATCATCACCGTAAAGTGCTTCCCAGTGGAAAGTTTTACCTGATTGAATTTCAAGGCCCCGGACATCGATCCCTCTGCTCTTGAATAATTCAATCGTCTCCTCTGGGAAATCCTCCCCTACGACAGCCACAATCTTTGGTTGGGTGAAAAAACTTGCAGCCAGGGAACAATACGTGCATGATCCTCCCACAATTTTCTCTCTCCTGCCATGGGGAGTTTCAAGAGTGTCAAAGGCTACAGAACCGACAATCACTAAACTCATTGGATTATTAAGCCTCTTCGTTTCCTTTTATGTATTTTTCGATGATATACCGCAGTTTTTCTTTTGACTCTTCAGGGATAGAATCGGGCTGGGTGACAATACAATTCTTGAGAGCTCGATCACATTCGCATCGGCCTTCTCTTTGGGGAGGAAGTGAGGCAACAGCTTTTTTGATGATGGCTTTGGCACTGTGTATATTTTGTTTCATGCTTTCTAAAACCATCTCGACTGTAACCGGCTCCTCAACTTCATGCCAGGCATCATAGTCACAGACTAAATTCATTGTGGCATAACACAATTCTGCTTCCCGACATAACTTTGCCTCGGTGGCACTTGTCATACCGATGACACTGCAATCCCAGGAGCGGTAGATGTTAGACTCAGCCCTGCTTGAAAAAGCAGGACCTTCAATACAAATATATGTTCCTCCTTGATGGACTCTCAACTTAAGCTCCTCTCCAGTATTAAACAGGGCTCTTGAGAGATCAGGACAGATGGGGTAGGCAAGGCTGACATGGGCAGTAATTCCTTCTCCGAAAAATGAGTTTTCCCGGTGCGTTCTGTCGAAGAACTGGTCAGAGAACACAATATCTCTTGGCTTTATTTGCTCCTTCAGTGATCCCACAGAGTTCACAGAAATAATCCTTTCTACACCGAGCATTTTAAAGCCATAGATGTTTGCCCGGTAATTTATCTTGGAGGGAAGGATCTTATGACCTCTGCCGTGGCGGCTGAGAAAAGCAACTCTCCTTCCTTCTAAGGAGCCTATGATAAAGGCGTCAGAGGTTTTTCCGAAGGGTGTCTCGAACTTGACCTCTTCGATACTTTCAATTCCCTCGATTTCATAAAAGCCTGTTCCTCCGAGGATTCCAATCTCCACATGAGGAAGTTTTTCTTTCTTCGCCGCTGCCATCTCTTATCCCTTAGGAGAATACTGATATATAATTTATAAGATAGCAAGTCAAGTAAAGCTAAGTGGAGTCAGACCTTATCGCCCGGAAATTTGGGCAATCAAAGAGAGAGAAACATCTTTTCCCCTTGACAATCCCCTTCTAATGGGTGACCCCATTATACCCCATATATGTTTTGATTTTTCAGAAGGAAAGGATTATTCTAGGAAGCTGGAGAAAAACTGTTGGCTGAAAAACTCGACACAGGACCGCTTATCGAAGTCCTCCAAGACGCAAGCCGTGTCGCCGTCTTGACAGGAGCCGGAATCTCAGCCGAATCTGGAATTCCTACATTCCGGGGAGAAGAAGGCTTGTGGAAAAAATATCGTCCGGAAGAACTGGCTACTCCCACAGCCTTCAGCCGGGATCCAAAGCTTGTCTGGGAATGGTATGACTGGCGGCGGGTGATTTTTGCTCAAAAGGAGCCCAATCCTGGCCATAAGGTCATTGCTCGTTGGGAGGGGACCTTTCCTACCGTTTCCCTAATCACCCAAAATATCGACGGTCTCCATCAGAAAGCAGGCTCAAAAAACATCTGGGAGCTCCACGGCAACATTTGGAAGGTGCGCTGCACCGAGGAGGGAACGATAACGGAAAACTATGATACACCCTTGAAGGAAATTCCCCCTCTCTGCCCTAACTGCGGAGCCCTTCTCAGGCCTCACGTTGTCTGGTTTGGAGAATCTCTCTCGCCAACCATACTCCAGAAATCTATTCAACTAAGCTCTGAATGTGACGTAATGTTCGTCATCGGCACCTCGGCAGTAGTCCAGCCAGCTGCCTCGCTTCCGTTTGAAGCCTCTGAAGCTGGGGCTAAGATTGTGGAGATCAACCCTGATCCAACTCCTTTCTCCCTGTACGCCGATTTTTCCATAAGAGGAAAATCAGGAGAAATCTTGCCGTTAATTGATGAAGAATTGAAAAAAACATCCAAAGCATAAAAGGAATAATTTTAGATGAAATATATTTATTTTGATGCTTCAGCCGGCTTGAGCGGAGATATGATCTTAGGAGCTCTGTTAGATTTGGGCGTACCCTCCTCACTCTTTAGAGAAAAAATGGCCGAATTAAAGCTTCCTGTAGAGATTCAACTCAAAGAAACAAAAAGGGCTACTCTTAGAGGATTAAAAGTGGATGTTCTGGTGAAAACTAAAAAAACGACTACGAGGAGACGATCTGATATCGAAGATATAATAAAGAAAAGCCGCTTTTCCTCCTCCGTAAAAAAGAATGCCTCAGCCATTTTTAAGAAGCTCTTCGAAGCTGAAGCGCGAGTTCACGGCCACCGCGTCAATGAGGCCCATCTCCATGAAGCTGGAGCAGATGATGCGATCGTGGATATCGTGGGCTGCTGTTTTCTGGCTGAAACCCTCGAAATCAGTGAATTCTACTGCTCGCCTTTGAATCTCGGTCAGGGATGGGTCAAATCATCTCACGGCCGACTGCCCGTGCCTGCGCCTGCAGTGGCTGAACTGCTGAAAGGCATCCCAGTCTATTCAGCCTGGATAAAAGCAGAGCTTGTTACCCCTACAGGAGCGGCTATTGTCTCTACATTGGTCAAGAAATTTATCCCCTTGCCTGAATTATCTTATGAAAAAATAGGTTGTGGAGCCGGAACCCGCAACTTCCCTGAACTGCCAACCTTCTCTATCTTCCTTTGCAGCACACGCCTTTCTACTGGGTAGTACCTAACACCTATTGAGCTTGTTTCTTTAAAAATAGCACTGATTAGGGAATCTATCTTATCAATCTCTGCCAGAACGGTCAATTTTGTAGCCAGCCTGCCTTTTTTCATCAGGATAGGGGTAAGAAACACGTCTTGCGCACCTAACTTAAAAGCCGTGTCAAAGAAAGTTGCCAGGACCTGAGGACTGGAATCGTCGATATTGGCTTCAATGATGTAAACGTTTCTCTCAGCCTTAAATTCTTTCTTGTTTCCATAGAAGGCTCTTAGAAGGTTGGGCAGTTCAGGGAAGTTGCGGGTTCCGGCTCCACAACCTATTTTTTCATAAGATAATTCAGGCAAGGGGATAAATTTCTTGACCAATGTAGAGACAATAGCCGCTCCTGTAGGGGTAACAAGCTCTGCTTTTATCCAGGC
>DRHQ01000132.1 GCA_011049545.1 Candidatus Aminicenantota bacterium
AATCTCTCTTTTGCTCAACGTGATAAAATCCTCTCTCATGTCGGTTCTCCTTGTTTGTCTTCACAAAGAAGAACCTTACACGATTTTCTAAAAACCGGAAATTTTTGCTTTGCCCAAACCGGAAATTATCACGTTGCTGTGACAATATTTCAAATCAAGAGCATCTTTTTTCATTTTCATGAAGTTACTGAATTAAAAATGGAAAAGGCTTATTTGCCTGAGGTCTGGATATATTTTTTCCGCGCAGTAAACCTTTTTTCAGATTCGAGAGTATATAGGATTGATTGCTGAATAATGGGATAGTTCCGTAATAGACGGGATAGATCCATGATTGCAAGGCCGAAAATGAAGAAAATGCTCTTATTCTTGTTCATTATTTTATTATTCCTTCAATTTGCTAATGCGGATTCCCCCGTAAAGAAGGTTTATGTAACTAGCAATATCAATCCTCATCCTCCAGTAATTGATGGGAAATTGGATGATCCTGTCTGGGCTAAGGTCCCATGGGCAGGCGATTTTATTCAAAGAAATCCCTATGAGGGAAAGGAACCCTCTCAAGCGACTGCGTTTAAAATCCTTTATGATGATTCAAGCATTTATATAGCCATTAGGGCTGATGATAGTGAACCTGAAAAGATTGAAAAAAGAATGTCAAGGCGTGATAACCTTGAGGGAGACTGGATTGAGGTCCACTTAGACAGCTATTTTGACCATCGGACAGCATTTTGTTTTATGGTCAATGCGTCCGGAGTAAAAGGTGACCTTGTCATTTCCGATGACGGGGATGACCGGGATGACACCTGGGATCCTATCTGGTATGTGAAAGCCGATACTGATGAATAGGGCTGGTCAGCAGAGATGAGAATTCCTCTCTCCCAGCTTCGCTTCGGAAAAAAGCTAAATCAAATCTGGGGACTTCAGGTTATACGCAAGCTGCACCGGAAACAGGAAACTTCTAACTGGCAGCTCATTCCTCAAAAAAAGTCAGGATGGGTTAGTAGGTTCGGAGAGCTTCAGGGCATAAAAAAGATTAAAGCCCAGCGACAGGTTGAACTGACTCCCTACACAGTCGGGAGAACACAGAGGTTTGAGCGAGAGGAAGGCAACCCTTGTGCAGCAAAAATAATAAATGGGGCCAGGCTCCATTTCTACTATAATCCTACCCTTGTCTAACTCGCTCTAAATCTAATCCTGAGAGCTGAGGGTCATGACCGATAACAAATCCGCTACATCAACCGCCAAACAGTCTCTATTCTATATCACACTAACTTACTGTGAATTATACTCCACATGCAGCAAAGGTGCTCCGGAAGGTCTGCCGTCATAGGATTCTGCCGAGCGCTCACCGGTCCCGGTGATAATAATCACCAGTGAGTTGCCGCTTGACCAATACTGCCGGCTTACAATCTGTTGAATGATTGAAGCGATATCCGGAGTTTGCTGGTCAGGACCCGCTTCCCCTGTCGTCCAAGGAACCGGATTCCATGGTACAAAAGCCGTGGTTCTGGCCCGGGAAGAGATGTTTCTTGAGGAAGAGGAAAAGGTCGGGGCATTATCAATGTCCTGCCCTTGGATGGTAAGCGACGTAGTACCTGAGTGCGACTCTTCCGCCTGGAACTGAATATAGGCATTGGTGATCGCCGCTCCTTGGGGAATATTTACTCCATTAAAACGCATACCGACAGTCTGGTTACCGCTATCGTAGACCAGCTCAAGGTCTGTGCTGGTGAGATACATACTGCTACTGCTACGCTCCTCCGCATCGTCGTTATCGGTTTCTATCCTGATCTCAATCGTGTCTGCCTGGGTTCCCACCGGAAAGACTTTGATGCTGAGCAAATCGTTGCCGGTTAACTCTCCATCGTTGGCAGTCAGCTGCAGCACATAATCACCGGCTGCTGAGAATGTGGCCGTTGTGCCCACCGCATTGAGGTTGCCAAAGGTGACTGCGCCCGGCCCGCTTAACTTACTCCAGGTTGTGGTTACCACCCCGGGCGAATCCGGCAGCCCGTCATCGGTGACCGTGCCGTCCAGGTTGGCAATGTTGGGCAAAATAACCGTCTGATCGGCGCCGGCATCTACATTCGGAGCCCGGTTTGCTACAGGACCTGTATTATACTCCACATGCAGCAAAGGTGCTCCGGAGTTACTTCCGTTATAGGATTCCGCCGTGCGCTCACCGGTCCCGGTGATAATAATCACCAATGAGTTGCCTTCAAACCAATCTAATCGGTTTACAATCTCTTGAATGACTGAGGCGAAATCTGGAGTTTGCTGGTCAGGACCTGCTTGCCCTGTCTGTGTCCAGGGCACCGGATTCCACGATACAGAGGCTGTTGTTTTAGCCCTGGAGGAGATGTTTCCTGAGGAAGAGCTAAAGCTTGGGGCATTGCCAATGTCTTGCCCTTGGATAGTAAGGGATGTGGCCCCAGAGTTTGTCTCATCCACCTGGAACTGAATATAGGCATTGGTGATCGCTGCACCTTGGGGAATAGTTACTCCGTTAAAGCGCATACCCACTTTCTGGTTACCGCCATCGTAGACCAGCTCAAGGTCGCTGCTTCCCCGCGACATGCTGCCGCTGGATTTCTCCTCTGCATCGTCGTAACTGGCCGAGACACGCACTTCCAAGTCAACCGTAGCTCCCACCGTGACAGTCGTGGTTGTTTCGTCGGTGAGGTTGCCTTCGTCAGTCACCGTCAACTTAACGGTATATGTAGTAGCCGTGGGGTAGGTGTGACTCGTTGTGGCACCTGAGCCGGTTTTCGTGTCGCCGAAGTCCCATGCGTAGGAGACGATGTTATTTTCAGGATCGCTCGATCCGGCTCCGTTGAAGTCCACTGTCAAGGGAGTGATGCCTGGGGTGGCGTTGATTATCGCGGTAGGCGCCTCATTGACGTTTTGCACTATCACGGTGAATGTCTTTGTAAACCAAAGACTTCCCGAGTCTGTGGCAGTCACCACCAACGCGACTGAGGGCTCGGCTTCAAAGTCCAGGCTCTGAGTCAGCTTGAGCTTGAGTTTGTTGTCCACCACCTCAAAGCGAGGATCTGAAAAGCTGAAGATATGTGCGTCACCGAGGTCCGGGTCGATCACGCTGAGTTGCCCGATCTCTGCCCCGCTGGCATTCTCGTTAACTGTATCGTTTGAAAGGGTTATATCAGTTGGCTGACGGTTTGGGATGGAAACAGCGATGTTCGTGGTTGTTGTGTTGATGAGGCCGCCGTTGTCGGTCACCGTCAACTCAACAGCATATGTGTTAGCCGTGGAGTAGGTGTGACTCGTTGTGGTACCTGAGCCGGTTTTCGTGTCGCCAAAGTCCCATGTGTAGGAGACGATGTTATTTTCAGGATCGCTCGAGTCGGTTGCGTCGAACTCCATAGTCAGGGATGGTGGTCCAGTGGCCGGGGTGGCTTTGATCATCGCGGTAGGCGCCTCATTTACGTTAACCACTATCACGTTGAAGGTCTCTGTGAACGGAAGGCTCCCCGAGTCTGTAGCAGTCACCTCGAATTCAACTGGTGGATCGGTCTCATAGTCCAGGCCCTGAGCCGACTTGAGCTTGAGTGTGTTGACTAACACTTCAAAGCGAGTGTCTGAAACGCTGAAGGTATACGTGTCACCGTCGTCCGGGTCGTTCACGGTGAGTTGCCCGATCTCTGCCCCAAAGTCATTCTCGTCAACCTGGTCGTTTGAAAGGGTTATATTAGTAGGCGCCTCATTGACGTCAGTCACTATCACGGTGAAGGCCTTTGTGACCGAAAGACCTCCCGTATCTGTGGCAGTCACGTCCAATGTGACCGAGATCTCGTTCTCATAGTCCAGGCTCTGAGCCGACTTGAGCTTGAGTGTATTGACTAACACTTCAAAACGAGCGTCCGAAACGCTGAAGGTATGCGTGTCACTGTCGTCCGGGTCGCTCGCGCTGAGTTGCCCGATCTGCGCCCCGCTGGCATTCTCGTCTACCGTGTTGCTTAAAAGAGTTATATCAGTTGGCGCACGGTTGGGGATGGAAACGGTTATGTTCGTGGTTGCTGTGTTGGTGAGGTTGCCATTGTCGGTCACCGTCAATGTCACCGCGTACTGGCCGGGGTCGGAGTACGTGTAGCTCACGGTGGCACCTGAGACGGGTATCTCGTCGCCGAAGTCCCATGCGTAGGAGACGATGTTATTTTCAGGATCGTTCGATCCGGTTGCGTCGAAGTCCACAGTCAGAGGTGTTGGTCCAGTGGTCGGGGTGGCGCTGATTATCGCTGTAGGCGCCTCATTGACGTCAATCACTATCACGGAGAAGTTCTCTGTGACCGAAAGACTCCCCGTATCTGTGGCAGTCACCCCCAATGCGACCGATTGTTTGGTCTCATAGTCCAAGCTTTGAGCCGGCTTGAGCTTGAGTGTATTGTTCACTACCTCAAAGCGAGGGTCCGAAACGCTGAAGGTATGCGTGTCACCGACGTCCGGGTCGATCACGGTGAGTTGCCCGATCTGTGCCCCAACGGCATTCTCGTCAACCGTGTCGTTAGAAAGGATTATACCAGTTGGCGCATTGTTGGGGTCAGACATGGAATATTCCACATGGAGCAAAGGTGCTCTGGAGGAGCCTCCTTCATAGGATTCTGCCACGCGCTCACCGGTCCCGGTGATAATGATCACCAATGAGTTGCCGCTCGACCAATCTGAACGGCTTACAATCTCCTGAATAACCGCGGCGATATCCGGGGTTTGCTGGTTAAAACCCGCTTGCCCTGTCGTCCACGGCACTGGCTCCCATGATACAGAGGTTGCCGTCCAAGTACGGGAGGAAATGTTTCCTGAGGAAGAGGAAAAGGCTGGGGCGTTACCAATGTCTTGCCCTTGGATGGTAAGGGACGTAGTACCTGAGTGCGTCTCATCCGCCTGGAACTGAATATAAGCGTTGGTGATCGCTGCACTTTGGGGAATAGTTGCTCCGTTGAAACGCATACCCACTTTCTGGTTACCGCTATCGTAGACCAGCTCAAGGTCACTGCTGCTGAGATACATGCTGCCACTGCTACGCTCCTCCGCATCGTCGTTATCGGTTTCTATCCTGATCTCAATCGTGTCTGCTTGAGTTCCCACCGGATTGACTGTGACGCTGAGCAAATCGCTGCTGGCCAGTTCTCCATCATCGGCAGTCAGCTGCAGCAAATAGGTTCCGGCTGTTGAGAAACTTGCTGTTGTGTCCACCACATCAGGATCGCCAAAGGTGACTGCGCCCGGCCCGTCGAGCTTACTCCAGGTTGTGGTCAGGGCACTGCTGGGCAGCCCGTCATCGGTTACTGTAGCGTCCAGAGTGGCAATGTTGGGCAAAATAACCGCCTGATCTGGCCCCGCATCCACACTCGGCGCCCGGTTGACTACAGGCCCAGTATCATACTCCACATGCAGCAAAGGTGCTCCGGAGGAGCTTCCGTTCCTGGATTCTGCCACGCGCTTACCGGTCCCGGTGATAATAATCACTAGTGAGTTGCCTTCAAACCAATCCAATCGGTTTATAATCTCTTGAATGACTGAGGTGATATCCGGGGTTTGCTGGTCAAGATCCGCTTGCCCTGTCGATGTCCACGGCACTGGATTCCATGATACAGAGGCCGTCGTTCTAGCTCGGGAGGAGATGTTTCCGGAGGAAGAGCTAAACGTCGGGGCGTTGCCAATGTTTTGCCCTTCGATGGTAAGATACGTGGCCCCAGAGTCTGTCTCATCCACCTGAAACTGGATATAGGCATTGGTGATAGTGGCTCCTTGGGGAATAATTACTCCGTTAAAGCGCATGCCCACTGTCTGGTCACTGCTTTCGCGGATTAGCTCAAGGTCGCTGCTACTACGATTTACGCTGCCGGATTGACTCTCCTCGGCATCGTCGTCACCGGTCGAGACGCGGATCTCCAGCATTTGGGGAGCCTGTTCGACCGTAATCGTGACCTCGTCAAAGGCGTTGATGCCCCCATCAAACCCCGTCAAATCCAAAACGTAAGTCCCCTCCATCGAGAAGCCAGCCGTGGTATCCACCGCACTGGCATCGGCAAAGTTGACCGTGCCCGGCCCGCTCACCTGGCTCCAGGTCGCGGTAACCGCCCCTGGCGGGTTGGGTAGCCCATCATCGGTGACCGTTCCGTCCAATATGGCATTGATGGACAGGGCAACTGTCTGATCGGGTCCCGCATCTACAATTGGCGGCTGGTTTATCGTCCCCTCCGGCAAGACGAAGATCGTGACATCATCACTGCTTAGCAGGTCCCCGTCGTTGGCAGTCAGTCGTAAGACGTAGGTGCCTACTTGTATGAAGCTGGCGGTGGTATCGACTGTACTGGCATCATCAAAGGTGACCGCGCCCGGCCCGCTCACCTGGCTCCAGAGGGTGGTCACAACTCCTGCCGGCAGCTCGTCATCGGTGACCGTGCCGTCCAAAGATGCCTCCGCTGAAAAAATGACCGATTGATCCGCTCCAGCACTTACCGCGGGTGCTTGATTGCCCGCGGCCTTGAGCATGGTGAAGTAGTCCCGGATCGAACCGCCGTCGTCAAGAAACTTCACGTCCAAACGTTCGCCAGCGAAGTCGAGCACCAAGGATCCAAGCTGGTTGAGGGAGAGATACATGATCGGATGATTCAACGAGCCGCCGCTCGTCTTTCCAGAGCTGCCGGCCACGATGTACACGGAACCTAATATATCCTTGAAATAGGCTCCGTTCCCATCTTCGCGTCCGTCGCCACCGTCGATGAGATGTTGGCTCGGCGTGAAGCTACCTGAGGACCCGTAGTGGCCATCTATCTGGTAGGAACGCTCGTAGGAGTGACTGTGACCGCTCAGGACCAGGTCGACTCCGTAAGACTCCAAGATCGGCAAAAAGTTTTCACGTACACTGGTCAGCGTGCCCGAAGAGTCGGAGTTGTGCGAGCCCTTGGAGTAGGGAGGGTGATGCCAGTAGGCGACGATCCACTTTTGTGTAGTCGCGGCCAAATCGTTCTCCAGCCACGTCAACATGGCGCCTCCGGTAGATTTGCTGCTATCGTAAGAATCGAGGCAGATAAAGTGAACGTTGGCATAATCGAAGGAATAGTAGGCTTCAGTACCGGAAGCCAGTCCCCCCGCCTCCCCAGACTTCGGGAGCGTGAAGATGTTATAATAGGGCCCCGTCTGCGAGCCAGAGTCGGCGGAGTGTCCGTCGTGATTCCCGAGGGTGGCCCAGAGGGATGTTTGTCTCAGAAGGCTCGGGTACATATCAAAGACCGCGTCCTGATATTGGCTATCCGTTCCGTCGCTGTAAGCATTGTCCCCCAGCATCAACCAAACCTTGGTGTAAGCAGCCCCGTTGAATGCAAGGTAGGCATTACGCACCGCTCTCGCGCTCGAATTGGCAGTCCCCGAATCACCGATGACCCAGACACGCACTGGTGGTTCCGTTCCCGGGACCGGCGCGGTAATGAAGTAATGATCCGAGTCACCACCGGCGAGAATGATGCTGCTATCGCCGATGGCGTAGTAGTACGTCGTTTCGGGCGACAACTCCGTGAGTTGGATTTCGTGCTTTGTTGTCATCGTTCCCTTGATGACTTCGCTCGAGAGCCCGCCTGGAGACAAGCCATAAATGACGCGGCTATCCGTATTCACGTTGGTACGCCATCTTACGACCATGCTGGTCGAGGTTGCATTCTGCAAATAGGGCCCTCGGGTGACGGTTTGGGCTGCCGCCTGGCTCGTCCAAGCGAAAGCGGAGAGCACTATTAGTGAGGAAAAAAGAATTCTTCTGGACATGTCGAACCTCCTATCTAATTGCTGCAGGAAACTTCACCGGCTGGAGCCGGGTGGTCCTGAAGGAGCTTTCTTAAACTTTTTGCCCGCGAGCAGAGCTCGCAAGCGAGTTTCTAACTCTCGCGACGCTGGAGTTTGCCGAAGGTGAGGAGGCAGAGACTCTATTGCCGCGAGCGCAGCTTGGTAGGTTGCCTTAGCCTCTTCCATCCGTCCTGCCTTCTGAAGGATATCTGCCCGCCGCACGAGCCATCTCTCCTTGCGTGCCAGCTGGGCAAGAACTTGGTCAAGCCGGTCGAGGGCCGCATCATAACGGTTACGCTTCACTTCCAAATCGATCGCCACAGACGCGAGGACGACTAATGGTCCGAGCCTTTGAATTGCTTCGTCGAGACCTTCGACAGCCGCATCCAGGTATTCGTCACCCGCCTCGCATAGTGCCTGGGCACGCTCTACGAACAGGTCGGGACCGGGACTCGACATCAAGGTGAGTGCGCGCGAATAGTCTTGGGCAGCTTCAAAGGGATGGCCGAGCTTTCTCAGGACACGTCCTCGGATAATCAGCCCTTGAGTGTGATGGGGGTACGCATCCAAAAAGTGATTCAACGTATCCTTTGCACGATGGAACCAGCCTGCATAGAACATGAGACGGCCGCGATGGAAATCGATAGTCTCAAAGGTGGGATTCAACTCGGCGACGCGATCGAAGTCCGCTAAAGCCAAATCCCAATGGGAGCTGACGCGGTGCAGTTCACCGCGGGTCAAATAAAGGTCGGCGTTCGCCGGATCTTGCTTGATCCGCTGAGTAAGCTTTTCGATCTGGAGATGGGGCTCTTCATCGGCCAGTGAGACAGCGGGGGAAATGACGATGATATATACACCGATGACGAATAGAGAAAGTAAAGCTTTGGCCTTCCGTCGAATCCAGGTTGAAACTGGGAATCTCCCTGCTTTCTCATTCTTTTCCGACCAACACATGGGATACTTCGCTTTACTTTTATAGGAATTTGCTTTTTTGGATTGTGATGTTTTTCTCCATTTTTCCAATAGTTTTTTGGAACAACAAAATATTTCCAGGGAAATTGAGATATTTTGAAGGAGACAAGAAAAATACTTTGAGCTGTTTTGAAAATGGAGAATGTCTCTGAATTTTAGGGATAGAGATTTGCTTATAGAGAAACTTATCGGTTTCCTCAGATTTCCTTTCATTTCCTCCTTGCCCCCGCAAGATGATAGATAAGTAGCACAAAAAAAATTTGATGTCAAGGAAAGCTAAAATAGTGTGTCAAGACATAGAGATCAAAAGAAGATTAAATCTGATCCAGAGTGCTGCTTAAGTATATGAAAAATGGATACAAGTCCCATTTCTGCTCCACGCGCCGTGGGTAGCTACAAGGCTCTGGCGATAGGCTTCTGCGCCTGGATGATATAACATCACTAACGAGTTCTAGATTGCTATCCCCCATTTGAAGGTCGGCCGCGCAAGGTGAGTTGCTATCGGGATGGGCTTGCGGTTCTTTTCTCGGGAGCTATACTTTCTTTCCTTTTCTTTCCCGCCTTCTTGCTCAGTTCTTGAACCTCGTGCATGAATCAGCATGAGATTTCCCACCTCTCGATGTATGATATCTTTTACCGCATTTACCCTGAATTGTGGATTATTTTGCATTCCAATATCCATTATATATATAATTGCTATCAAATCGATATCAAAACTTGACATAAATTTTTTATTACTATATAAGTCCAATATAATTTCAGGTGATTAAAATCAAACAAAAAAGAGATAATGATCTTGCCGAGATATCTTAATAAGGAGGAAAACGAAAATGAAAAAGAAAGTCTTATTATGTATGTTTGTCTTTCTGATTCCGCTATTTTCTCAAGCTAAGGACCTGGGTCGCATCCAGGGACAGGTGAGAAAGGCCGCCGAACCCATCGCCGGCGTTGATGTTGTCCTGGAAGAGCTCTCGCTTTCGAGGAGAACCGATAACAACGGGGTCTACTTCTTCAATCGCATCCCGCCTGGAAAATACACCCTTACCTTCACGCTGGGAGAAGATTCTATCACTAAGGAGGACGTTACGGTTACGACCAACGTCACAGCAGTATGTGATGTGGATGTTGAATGGGAGGTTCAGCTTGCCCATAAGATCACGGTCTTTGGAGCATCGCGTAATACAGAACGGATCGTTGATGCTCCGGCGGCGGTGACCGTCGTAGAAGAGGCTCAGATTGAACGGGAAGCAGCTCACGGGCAGCTGCCTAAGATCCTGGAGACAACGTCAGGCGTTGATTCAACACAGAGCGGTCTTTACGATTTCAACTTCAATACACGGGGCTTTAATTCCAGTTTAAACCGCCGCGTCCTTACTTTGATCGACAGTGTCGATATGAGCGCTATTTTTCTTGGGGCTCAGATCTGGACATTGGCCTCCTCTTTTCTTCCTGACATGGCCTCCATGGAAATGATTCGAGGTCCTGGATCAGCGCTCTATGGCGCAAATGCATACAACGGTGTTTTTAACATCAGCAGCAAGGATCCTCGATACAGTCAGGGCGGCATCATGCGCCTCTCCTTCGGCGAGCTGGGCTCAAATCGTCTCGATCTGCGTTACGCGGGCAGTTTAGGCAATGACTGGTACTTCACGGTCATGGGTGGCAACATGGGAAGCAGGGATTTTACTCGATCGCGGAACGAGTCGGTAGAGTATGAAGGCCTTCCGGTGGAAGTGGTTCCTTTGGCTTCCGATAGGTTAAAGACTGCGCACGCCAAAATACGGGTAGATAAGCACTTCGCAAGCGGCAGCGTGTTAACTGTTGAGACCTGGGCGGTAGATCATGAAGGATTTACCTTTGTTAGTGGTGCAGGTCGAATGCAGAGTAGAAGCTTATCTCTTCCTTTAGCAAGAGTCAACTTCAAATCCTCGCACTGGAATATTCTTCTCTACGGTTACACGATGGACTGGGAAGGTATTTCCCTTGGTTCCGGTGGACGACTGTTTAATGACATGTACAGGCTCCACGCAGAGGTCCAGGGATTCACCGATTTCGCTAAGGGAAAAGGCAGGATTGTCGGAGGATTCTCCCTGCGCAAAGAAGGAGCCGATACCGCTAACAAACAGGGCGTTCAAACACTTGCATCAGAAGACAGAAACGAGCACATGGAGGCTGTCTTTGGCCAGTTCGATTACAGGCTTACCGACAAGCTCAAGGTAGTGCTTGCGGGCCGCCTGGATATCAGTACTTTGCATGACACCCTGTTCTCACCAAAAGCATCTCTCGTGTATTCCTTCAATCCTGGCCATTCACTCCGTTTAACCTTCAACAAGGCGTTTCAGACGCCGAACTACTCTGAGTTTTTTCTAAGGCTTCCGGTCGCCCCGTCTGTTGATCTTTCCGCCATAGAAGCTGGGCTCTCCGCTGCTTTTGGTGGCATGGACCTGGGCTTGGGATTCGATAACGTGCCCGTGCTCGCCCTCGGGAATGAGAATCTTAAAGTTGAGGAGATTACGAGCTACGAGATCGGCTATTCCAATATCTTCGGTCGCAAGCTCATATTTAACATTAATTATTACAGAAGCCAGCTCAAAAATTTCGTCACTGATCTGTTAGCGCTCGTAAATCCTGCTTATGGGCCCTATGCCCCGCCTAACAGTCTTCCAGCCCCGATTCCGGATATAATCCTAGCGACACTGCAAGCGAGTCTACCGCCAAGCTATTTTGCAATAATGTCCAACAGCCTCGATGACGGCTCTGCGATCTTGGCGGCGCGTTCCTATACCAATGCCGGCAAGGCGAAAGCTCAGGGTATAGAGCTTAATCTTCAATATTTCCTCAACGAACACTGGAACATTGATTGCAACTATACCTGGTTTGATTTCACTATCGAGGAAGAGCTTATCGCAGACAGAATCCTCGCGAACACGCCCGAGCATCGTGTCAACTTCGGAGTTGTTTACATATCCGATTGGCTCGACGTATCCATGCAATACAGATGGATTGATGCCTTTCCATGGGCAGCCGGCATCTTTGAAGGCGATGTTAAATCTTACAACCTTGCTGACCTCACTGCGAACGTTTATTTTGGTGACGGTTTCTCCCTCGGCATTAACATCAGCAACTTACTCAACAACAAGCATCACCAGAGCTTTGGGGGCGATATACTCCGCCGCCATGCAGTCGCCACTTTCTCTTACCGCTGGTAATTCTTGAATGGCAGTTGTCGTCCGCCTTTAGAGTTTGAAGGTTTGATACGGTATGCTTGAATTGAAGTGGGTTAATAACTGGAGGCCGCTGTTGAAAACGGGAACCAGCCTGTCGTAGCTTAATCCTGAGCGCTTAAGGTCATGACCCATCTGGCAAAGGATTTGGCGTCTTCTAAGTCTCCCTCATCAGGATGAGTGTGGGATGATGGAGCCATTTCTGACCAGGCTTTGTGTTCTGGTGATTTGCTCAAGACTTCAAGGGCTGCCATGGAGACCTTCCCTCTGCAGGAAAACGTGCCTAAAACTTTTGCCTTAGAGGAGATGACAGCGGCATACTCCAATGCTTCTCTTGCCAGATGGCTACCTGGAAGTGAGCCATGGGTTGAAAAAAGAGCGATTTTTTTCCCCTGAGGGATTTTTTTGAGAAAGGTCTCGATTTTGTAGGGAACGCTGTGAGAATGGACAGGAAAACCTATGAAAATAAGGCTGTAGTCCTCTATCTCTTGGGCTTCATCCATAGATTTTATCGTTTTATCTCCTTCCAGGCCCTCAAAGATCGCTTGGGCTATTTTTTTTGTGTTTCCAGTATGGCTTAAGTAAGTAACCAGAATTTTCGTCATTCCTCAAACTCCTTTTTTCAGAATTATTCCTGCAGGGGGAGCTTTATTGAAATTTTAGTCCCCTTGTTTTCTTCGCTCGATGCCTTAATGGATCCTCCATGGTCTTCTATGATCTTTTTGGCGATAGGGAGACCAAGGCCAGTTCCGACATCTTTTGTCGAGAAATCAGGGTCAAAAATTCTATTAAGCATCTCCTTTTCCATACCGATTCCAGTATCTTTGATTTCGAAAGTTATTCCTGTTTTTCCCTTGGATGCCTTGATTTCGATCTCGCCCTGGTCTCGAATGGCTTCAAGGGCATTGGTGAGAACGTTTCTTAACACAATTTTTATTCTACCTTTATCTCCCATGAAATGAAAATCTTGGCCTTCATATTTTTCTTTGAATTTGATTCTTTCCGAAAGCATTTTCTTGTAAGGGGCAATCGTGTCTTGCATGAGTTCTTTTAGGTCGAAGGATTCTATTTGAAGAGATGTTTCTTTTGAAGTCGCCAAGAATTCCCCGGCGATTTTTCTTAGGTTTTCCACCTCTTTGATAATATAAGAAGTTGATTCCTTTAAAGCCTTATCAAAGTCTTCATTTTTATCATGATAAACTCTTAATAAATGTTCTGCTGAGAGCTGAATGGGAGTCAGAGGATTTTTAACTTCGTGAGCAACTCTCCGGGCCATTTCTGCCCAAGCTGCTTTTTTGCTCATGTCTGCTAAATCTTGCTGGTGTTTTTTTAGGTTTTCAACCATTGCATTGAAGCCATCAATTAAGGTTTTCATTTCATCCTGAGGCTTATGGGGGATGGATATCTCAAGATTTCCCAAGCCCACTTCTTTTGTCCCTTTCAGAAGTTTTTTTATGGGAGTTATGACCGTGCTTCCTATCCCTCGAGCAAAAATGAGGACTACGGCTATAAAAAAGGCAGAAATAAAAAATAGAAATTCAATCAAATCTTCAGTGGCTTTTGATATTTCTTCCTGTTCTAAAGGAAATGGAAGAGAGATGAGGAGGAGAGAATTCCCAAAAAAATAAGGGGTTGTGATATTGTGGAAGGAATAATCACCAATTTTTTGAGTTTGGGTGTAGAAAGGATTGTTCTCATACTGAATTTTATAATAGATCTCACCATCGATAAGTTCGGGGAGAAGTCCATAATCAAAAAATTCCCGGCGACTGGAAGAAATGAGCTTCCCGTCTTGGTATAGATTCACATCATTTGAAATAGTAGAGCTTATCGATAGAACCACATCTTCAGGAGGAAGAGTAAGTGAAACCATCTCCTCGCGCTGGAGGAGAATAAATTCATCCACTAAACGCCGGGCAAAATTTACCTGGGCCTCAGCCTTCTCTTGAAACTGCTGGGTAAAAATCTGGGCAAAGAAACTTCTGCTGAAAAAAGTGAAAAGTAGAAGAGGGATAAGGGCTATGGCAGCGAAAGAAATATAGACGCGGTTTGATAAAGACCAGAAGGGATTTCTGATTTTTTTCCCTGAAGCAAGAGATACAAGAAAAAGGAAAAAAAGAGAGAATGCAAGATAAAAGAAGAGAAGCTTTATGAATTCTGCAGAATAATTGAAGAAATTTTTTTTCGGTATGAAAAGAGAGTATATTCTGTTGGCTTCCATGAAATAGAAAGATTGGAATTTTCTCTTTTTGTCAGTAAAAAATGACCAGAGGGAGTCCTGGGAAGTTTCGATTTTTCTCAAGATAGCTGGAGCGATGCCCGAGGATATCTTATTGGGATTGAAGAGTAATTTTCCCTCAGAATCAAAAATTGCAAAACCAATGTTAAACTGATTAAGAGAAGGGATGGAAGTCACTCTTAGGAGCTCAAAATATGGATTGGCTGAATACAGAAAGGGAAGCATGTCGTAATCGATGGAAAGGTAGAGAATTGTCCTCCCCAGATGATTCTCTTCTTCAAGCCAGTCTTTATACGCTAGGAGAATATCTTTTTCTTCGCCCATAAAGGGAATATTCAGGAGGGATGTGGACCATTCTTGGCTAAGCGGGAGGTCGAGATCAAAACCATAGAGCTTGGGGACATTTAAAGAGAAGCGGGAGAGAAGCTCTCCTTCGGGGCTCAATATCTCTAAACTCGAATACCAGTTGAATTTTGCGACAAGAGTCCTTTGCCAGAGAGAGTGGGCTAGATCATACGGTTCAGAGTCGCGGAGAAAGGAGACTATGGATTCTTGCTGCTCGTCGATTTCAGGCAAGGATTGGTTTAATAAAAAGATTCCCCAGGGCTCTTGGGATTTTATGATATTTTGAAGAGAATTCTGAACGAGAGACCGGTTTCGACTTGAGGAGGAGTAGTGGAGAGATGTGTATATGAATAGCGCACATAAAAGAAAAACTGAAAATAAAACTTCTTTTCTTTTTATGAATTTAGGGATAAAAGCAAGAAATAAAGCAAAAAAGATGATTGATGCTTGGAGTAGGAAAAGCAGCGGGGTATTTCTTTCCTTAAAAAGAAAAAAATAGCCTCCAAACTGCAGGAAAAGAATAAGGAGAGGCAAGATAAGATTCAAGGAATAGAGTGAAGCTACTCTCAATCCTATAAAGATGGCAAAAAAGGAGACAAGGAAAAAAAGCAGAATGCTGAGGTGGAGGAGGAAGAAAGAAAAATCGAAAGAAAAGCGAAGCAGGTTTATATTAGAGTGATAAACAAGGCGGAATAAGATTTCTTGAAAAATAAAGATAAAGAATAGCGACGTGAAAATAAGGGTGGAATTTGCTGCCAACGAAAGAAGAAGCGAAGGTTTTCTTTTTTTGCTCTCCTGAAGAGTTCGAGAATAGACAACCAGGCAGCCCATGATTAAAAAGAGAAAGAAAGAAGTGAGAAAAATATCGCCTGGAGATTTGGTGAGATCCCAGAGAGAGAAAAAACTTGCTGAAGAAGGAGAAAAAATAGAAAGAGATTGGATTTTTTCCAAATTGCTTAAAGGAAAAAAAATGAACCTTAGCCCGATCAAGATCAGGATAATGAGTAAACCAGGCAAAGGTTTTCTCTCCCTATAAAAAGAGGGGGATTTGACAAAATAGATCAGAAGAGAGAGAAGCGAGGTCCCGAGGAGTAGATAAAAAACAAGAAGAAAATTTTCTTTCTGGCTAGAAATTTTTTCTGGAAGAGCTGGAGAGCTTAGCGTTACGGTAGCAACTATTTTGTTCTTTTCGTTCCTCAAGGGAAAAAGCATCGGTTGAATCTCATCCTGAAGCCTTGGCTGTCCGAGGTATTCGTCCTTATGCCGAGAGAAAAGTTTTTCAAGTCCTGAAACATCTTCTCGAAAATCCCAGTAATAAATAGCGCAGTTGCTCAGCAGCCTTGCTTTTAAGAATTGATATTCCTTGAGGTATGGAGCTTTGAATTTGGGTGAAAAGGCTAAAAGCCGATAGAAGATAACATATTCATCTTTTCTCACTTTCTGCAGAAAGACAATATAGACAGAGGCTTTGTGCCGGATGAGAAAAGAAGATTTTTGCTGGAGAAAATTGACTTTTTCTTCCTCAGAGAATAGAGCCTTCATCGGATCAACTACGTTGCCCAGCCACAGGATGAGATCTCCTTCACTGTTAAGGTAGCTAATCCCTTCTTTTTCTTTGTTCAAGTCTAGTTTTTTGAACAGATTGAATATTTCCTCTTTTTCTTTGGGAAAAGGAGAATCTAAGGATAATTTTTGTTTCTGGTCTATTTCGCTAACGATGTTCGAAAATTCGCTTTTAATCGCCTTGGCTTGGCTTCTCAATTGGCCCAGACTTTTCTGATAGTAATTTGAAGAAACGAAGGCGGGGAGGAAGAGGGAAAGAATCAAAATAATTGTGGAGAGTATGGTTCCGAAAAGAAATCCATAAAAAAACCTTTCTTTTTTTATTGGTCCTCTAAAGATATTCAAATTTTCCCTGCCTTAATTTCTATTATTTTCCAGCCGTTTTTGAGATTTTCATTTTTCAAACTTTGCCTCAAGGAAGGATCACTGCTTTTTTCTTTTATCAAGTAAAAGAAGATATGAATGACATGCTGATCATTGTTTTTATTGTCCCGAAAAGACCACCTAGCATTAAATATAAAGTTTTGATTTTCAAGGTCAGAAGGAAGCTCCTTTTCTGAATAGAACTCAAAGGTGGTATAGGCAGAAAATATTTTTCTGAAAAGAAAATATGCTTGTTGGTTAGAAAGCTGGTCTGAAAAGGAAATAGGTTCGGGAAGAGAAATATTTATAGAACTTTTGGCTGAGAAGAGAGAATAGAGAATTTTAGGATTGTTCTGGAGGAATGCTTTTTCTATATTCTGAGTTGTTGTGGGAAGCAGGGAGACGAGTACCGTTAAAATAACGACACTGAGATTTGCCACAAAAAAAATATTATCATAGCTTTCCTTAGTTAGGCAAGGAGGCAAAAAACTGATAATTCAAAAATAGTGTAACAAAAAGGGCGAATGTTAATGCTCAGAAATCAATAGATGTGAATAACTAAAAAAGTGCGGATTTGATAATCAAACGCCTGTGCTAGAGATCTGGTTCTCTGTAGGGGCTTGATTCATCAAGCCCACCTTTTTAATTATACGAATAAATAGGTCTTAGAAATCAAGCCTTACGGAGTTTTTTCGCCTTCTATTTCTTCAGAGACGATGTCCTTGAGCTCGTCTTTAATTTTATCTATTTTTTTTATCTTGGTTGAGATCTTAGCGAAAAGAGCTTCCTGGCTTTTTATGCCTTCCTGAATAAGAAAAGCTGCGCCCTCAGAGCGACTTCTGAACAAGCCAACATCAACTAACATTCTCAGTTTTTCTTTACTTTCATCATTGACACGGATCGTCAGAACTGTATTTCTAGCAACCATGGCTTTATCGATCACTTTCTTGATCGATTCAGCCGTCTTTACTGCAATCTTTTCGACTTGGGCACCTAATTCGTCGAGAGTAAGGTGGTGTTTCTTTTCTTTTTTTTCTGATTTTGTTTTTTTTGTTGTCTTTTTATTTTCCATGATCAATGCCTCTCGTAATTTGTAAGTTAATTACAAATTACCAAATTATTGGTTACAAGTCAAGGATTATTTCTAGTGGAAAGGAAGGAATTATAGGGATTAAAAAATAACAGAAATATCGGTTATTTTAAAAGTCTGCCCTCTCATTATTGCGACGAAAAAGAAAAATTGTGGTTGAGAAGGAGAAAACCTGAAGTTTTTTTTATTTTATTCTTTTGTCTCTTCCTCTTTTTTTTCTTCTTCAGCTGGTGCTTCTTCTTTTACTTCTTCTTTAGTTTCCTTTTCCAGCTTTTTCGTTCTCGCAGCATCTTTGATGCCGCTTATTCCAGCGATTAGAGCAATAAAGCCGCCAAAGAAAAGTACCGGGGGAATGCATCCGAAAACGAGATCAATGAATTGCTGCGGCCATACAAGAATAACCAGATAAACGCCAGCTGCCATGGCAATTAAGCCTCCTAAGATAGCCAAAACTTTTCCCATAGGATTTCCTCCATATAAAGTTATGTTTTAATAGTTTATCTGCGGCGCATTATAACAAATCAAAAATCAAGAAGCAATAAAAAAAAAGACTATGCATTAACTCTAAATTCTAAGTGATTTGGTAACAATTTCAAGTCTATTAATTGTCTGTAGACCTGGCCTATACAATAAGATAAAATAAGCAGCACTAAATCTTAAGATAAGAGGAGGTTGAACAACAATGAAATACCTGAATTTAAAAAGAGTCGCGATAAGCATTTTCCTGATTTGGGGATTAGCTCTGTTCTCCTATGGTTCTGGAGAGAATGATTCATTCCAGATTGGCGATTTAAAGGTTAATCCTGGGCAAACAAAGTCTGGCTATTTATCTGTCCCTGAAAAGGATGGAATCGGAACTCTTATCCCTTTGACCATAATCAATGGTGCAAAAGAAGGTAAAGTCTTAGCGTTTGTGGCTGGTGTGCACGGCTATGAATATCCTCCGATTTTAGCCCTTTATCGGTTGAAAAAAAC
>DRHQ01000133.1 GCA_011049545.1 Candidatus Aminicenantota bacterium
AGATCCCAAAGAAGTTACCAATTCTAATGCTGAGGGATATCGTAGTTTTTCCCTATATGGTTATTCCCTTATTTGTTGGAAGGGATAAATCAAAGAAGGCAATTGATCATTCGCTTGCCTCACACCGGATGATTCTTCTCCTGACTCAAAAGAACGTGGAAACTGAAGAGCCGAAAAGAGAAGATATCTATGAAGTGGGCACTGTGGCTTTGATCATGAGGATGCTGAAACTCCCGGATGCAAGAGTGAGAATTTTAGCTCAGGGTCTTGTCCGGGCGAAAATAACGAGCTTCGAAGATGATAAGCCTTATTATTCGGCTGGGGTAAAAGTGATTAATGAGCCAGAGGAAGCGGCGAAATCTATTGAAATTGAAGCGCTGGTGCGGAATGCTCGCAGCGGACTGGAGAAGGCTTCTTCCTTAGGAAAAGATATTCCTCCTGAGGTTATGATCCTTGCCTCTAATATAGAGGAGCCAGGCAGGTTAGCTGACCTGACTGCGGCCAACTTGGAGCTAAAGGTTAATGAAGCTCAGCGCATTTTAGAGATAGTTGATCCTGCCACAAGGCTTAAGAGAGTTTATGAGCTCTTGACCAGAGAGCTTGAGCTTCTGGATGTCCAGTCTAAAATCAGCAGCGAGGCTAAAGGGGAGATGGATAAGCTCCAGAAGCAATATTTCCTGAAGCAGCAGATGAAGGCAATCCAGAAAGAGCTGGGAGAGGGGAGTGAGATTCAGGATGAGATCAAAAGCTATCAGGACATATTGAAAAAGTTAAAAGTCTCCCCGGAAGTCAAAGAAGAACTGGAAAAACAAATCAAACGTCTTTCGCAGATGCATCCTGAGTCAGCCGAAACGGCTGTTGTCCGCAATTATCTGGATTGGATGTTTGCTCTTCCCTGGAACAAAAGCACGGTTGATAATTTAGAGCTCAAATCGGCAAAAGTAATTTTGGATGAGGACCATTATGGGCTCGATAAGCTTAAAGAGAGGATTCTTGAATATTTGGGGGTGAGAAAACTTTCCAAAAAGACAAAAGGTCCTATTCTTTGTTTTGTCGGTCCTCCCGGGGTGGGAAAAACTTCTCTCGGCCGGTCCATAGCCAGGGCTCTGGGAAGAAAATTTATCCGTATCTCTCTCGGCGGAGTCAGGGATGAAGCAGAGATTAGAGGGCACAGAAGGACATATGTCGGTGCTTTACCCGGAAAGATCGTTCAGGGATTGAGACGAGTTGGCTCGAATAACCCTGTGTTTATGATGGATGAAGTTGACAAAATCGGCGCTGATTTCAGGGGAGATCCTTCCTCTGCTCTTCTTGAGGTCCTGGACCCCGAGCAAAATAATACTTTTCGAGACCACTATCTGGGCGTTCCTTTTGACCTTTCCAAGGTTATGTTCATCACCACAGCCAATCTTCTTGATCCAATCCAGCCTGCGTTCCGCGACAGGATGGAGGTTCTCCGTCTTCCAGGCTATACAGAGGAAGAAAAATTGCAGATTGCTTTTCGCCACCTGGTGCCAAAGCAGATAGAGGAAAATGCGCTCGACGAGAGTTTGATTTCTTTTACTCCAGGAGCCATAAAAAAAATGATTTCTCTCTATACAAGAGAAGCTGGAGTAAGAAACCTTGAGAGGGAGATTGCCTCAGTTTGCCGCAAAGTAGCCCGAAAAGTCGCTGAAGGAAAGAAGAAACTGACCAAAATCGCTTCTATGGGTCTTGAGAGCTACCTTGGTCCTTCAAAAGTATTTAGAGACGAGCTTCTGAAAAAGGATCAAGTTGGAGTGGCCACGGGCTTGGCCTGGACTGCCACAGGAGGAGAGATTCTCTTTGTGGAGACTATTAAAATGAAGGGAAAAGGGGGCTTGTCGCTTACGGGATCATTAGGTGATGTGATGAAAGAGTCGGGTCAAGCAGGCTTGAGCTATGCCAAGGCTCATGCTGAGGATTTGGGCATTAAAAGTCATATTTTTACTCAAAACGATTTTCATATTCACATTCCTGAGGGAGCAATACCCAAAGATGGTCCTTCGGCGGGAGTTACTATTGTCACTTCCCTCATTTCGGTCTGCACTAATCAGAAGGTTAAGTGGGATGTCGCCATGACAGGAGAGATTACTTTAAGGGGCAATGTGCTTCCAGTGGGGGGTGTTAAAGAAAAGATTTTGGCTGCGCAGCGGGCAGGAGTGAAGACACTGATTTTGCCTGCAGCGAATAAAAAGGATTTGATCGATATACCAAAAAAGGCTAAAAGAGATATACAGTTTATTTTTGTCGAGGAAATAAACGAAGTTATCAAGCATGCTTTGGTAAAAATATCGGCTCAAAAACCCAAAACCATATCACTATCGGGATCAGCACCGTCGGGATCAGACTTTTAAAAAATGGGGCCTGAAAAATGGAGCCAGGCTCCATTTTCAGACTTTTAAAAAAGCAGCCTGTCCCCTTTTTCCTATATCTTTTTATGTAAACGTTTGATTTCTTTGTAGGGGCTTGATTCATCAAGCCCACCGTTTTGATAGTATAAATAAACTGGTGGTTTGATAAATCAAGCTCCAGCAATAGATGAATTAAATATTTGGTCCCATTAATACAAGTTTTGCAGGTATGACCCTATAAAGTTGCCTTTGAAAACGATCTCAGCCGGGCCGGTTTGATAAACTTTCTCTTTTTCCCATTCTACAGTCAAATGCCCCATACTGGTTCTAACTTTGACTTTTTTTTCAGTCAAGTTCTTCAATATAGAAGCCACAGCCGCCGCGCAGGCGCCACTTCCTGAGGAGAGAGTTTCTCCAACGCCCCTTTCCCAGAAGATAACTTCAATTTCTTTTTTGCTTAGCTTCCTTATAAACTCTATATTTGTTCTGTTGGGGAAGAAGGGATGCGATTCGATTTCTCGCCCGACCTGATGCCATTCGATGCGATCAGGAAAACTATCCACAAAAATTGCGCAATGCGGGTTGCCAAGGGAAAGAACCGTGATGGGGTAGATTATTTTATTAATAGAAAGGGGGTAATCTATGATCTTTTCATGGAGGGAACCGTCATCAAAAGGAATATCTCTAGAGCTCAAGCGGGGGATTCCCATTTCGATCTTGAGGACGAAAACATTCTTTTTCTCCTCAATAAGCGTGCATTCTCTTTGACCAACAGTGGTCTTAAAAAGGATTTGAGGAGAATCTATTTTCTTCTGGTGATAAAGGGCAGCAGCCGCACATCTTAATCCGTTGCCGGAGACTTCTGCCTCTGTTCCGTCAGCATTGAATATGCGGAAATTGACATGACCTTTTGCTTTATTTTTGATAGAGATAAGGAGCAAGCCATCGGCTCCTACACCTGTGTGGCGATCACAGATTGTTCCGGCAAAACTGCTTATGTTAGAGAGACCTTTGGTCTCCACTTTATCCATAACCAGGAAATCGTTGCCTAAAGAATGAACCTTGAAAAACTTCATTCAGGAATCCTTAAGGTCCTGATGAATTCTTGTTGTGCTCCATCCTGCTCTCTTCTGATAAGCAGAACGAGCGTGTCACCAGCATCCAGGTTATTCACAATATTCATAAACTCCCTATCAGTTATTACCTTTTTTCTGTTAGCTTCAAGGATGATATCTCCGGCTATAAGGCCTTTTCGAGATGCTTCGCTGAACTGGCGGACATTGGTGATTAAAACTCCTTCCTCGGTTTGGAATCCATAACGCCTGGCAAGGCGGGGAGTTATAGTAGTAATATCTATTCCTATATCTTTTCCAGAGGCGACAGAGGCTTCTTGTTCTCCATTAGATGGCCGTTCGCCAAGAGTCACAGTTATTATCTTCTCATTTCCATCCCGGATAACTTTTACTTCGGTTTTTTCCCCTGGTTCGATTTCAGCGATCCTAAACATTAGGTCGTTATGGTCTTTAATTGTCTTGCCGTTGACTTCAATGATTACGTCATATTTTTTTAATCCGGCCTTGTCTGCTGGTGTGCCGCGCTCGACTTCACCTATGATAGCTCCTTTTTTGGTTTTTAGATTAAAAGCTTCTTTGTCATCTTCAGTGACTTGGCCGCTCCTTACTCCAAGGTATCCTCTTACTACTCTTCCTTTTTCCTTGAGCTGCTTAATGATTTTTCTGGCCAGGTTAGAAGGAATGGCAAATCCTATGCCGATGCTTCCTCCTGAGGGAGAGATAATGTTACTTGCAATACCGACAACCTCTCCTCGCATGTTCACCAGAGGGCCGCCGCTGTTTCCCCGGTTGATGGAAGCATCTGTCTGGATATAGTCCTGGTAGGGAACACCCGGAATTCCCAGCTGTCTTCCTTTGGAGCTGACAATACCTGCTGTGACAGTATGCTCAAATCCCCAGGGATTTCCGATGGCTAAAACCCATTCTCCCACGCGCAGTTTTTCAGAATCTCCGAGCACGGCAAATGGTAAATTTTTATCATCGACCTTTAGTAGAGCCAAATCTGTATTTGGATCGAGCCCCACAATTTCTGCCTTATATTCTTTTTCATTAAGAGTAGTGACGGTTACTTTCTCAGCATTTTCTACCATGTGATTATTGGTCACTATGTATCCGTCTGCACTGATAAAAAAGCCTGTGCCCCTTGCTTCAGAGCGGAACTCTCTATCCCTTTCACGGGGGATGCCAAAAAACCTATCCCAGAAATCCTCTGGCAAATCCTCCCGGAACCTGGATACCCTTCTCTTTTCCACTTTCTCGACTGCAATTCTCACCACTGACGGGCCGATTTTATCGGCGATGCTGACAAAATCTAAATCAGGCTTTCCTTGTATAGAAGGAGATGCATGAAGAAAGGATGGGGAAGGACTTGCAGGTTCATCTAAGAAGCTATTCGGTGCGTTTTTCTCAGGCAAATAAATGAAGACAAAGCTTGCTAAAAAAATACCCAAGAAAAAGCATATAAGAGCTATCAACGCCGTCTTTTTCATTTCCTTTCCTCCTGTGATTGTTAAATACTAACACAAACGCAATTATTTCGGTGTCATCGCGAGGAGCGTAGCGAGGCTGCAATCTCATCCTATGAAGACGAGATTGCCATGCTCCCTTAGGTCGCTCGCAATGACCTTATAGAATATTGCCATGCCCTTTCAGGGCTTGTAATGACCATGTAAAAATATATATTGCGCTTATATTAAAATAACATACTAATATGAAAAATTCAATCGTCCTACCTACTGAAAACTCATGGTTTACAGAAAAGTTGCATTAAAAATTCATTGGAGATATTATCACATAAGTCGAGGAAGATGGTCTTGCAAAAAGGAATCCTGATTGTTTTTGAAGGGATAGACGGTTCTGGAAAATCAACGCAAGCAAAAATTCTCTTAGAGAGGCTTCAGGAGGAAGATTTTGATGCAGTCTATTTCCGGGAACCATCGAAAGGTAAATGGGGTCGCAAGATTAAGAAAAAAGCCCTTCATCCTGATTCTCTATCTCCGGAGGAAGAACTGGATTTGTTCCAAAAGGACAGAAGAGAAAATGTGGAACAAAACTTAAAGCCTGCATTGAAGAAGAAAAAAATCGTTATTCTGGATAGATATTATTATTCGAACATTGCTTATCAGGGAGCAAAGGGAATTGATGAAAAACTGATAAGAAGAATGAATGAAGAGTTTGCCGTTGAGCCTGATTTGGTTTTTATATTTGATATTGATCCAAAAAAGGGTTTAGAGCGGATAGAGAACCGGAAAAAGAAAGACAAGCTTTTCGAGCGTGAAGATTATTTGGTTAAAGTAAGAGAAATATTCAGGAGTTTTAAAGGCGAAAAGTTTGTACATATAGATGCTCTAAAATCTGAAGAAGAGATCAGCAAAGAGATACAAGAGATAGCCCTCCCGATTTTTTTGTAGGGGCTTGATTCACCAAGCCCACCTTTTTAAAATCTATAAATAACCTGACCTAATAGCAGAAAAATGGAGCCTGGCCCCATTTTCTATATTTCTACAATTTTATTTACGGATTTGATTTCTTTGTAGGGGCTTGATTCATCAAGCCCACCTTTTAAAATCTACAAATAACCTGACCTTATAAATAAATTGTAGGGGCTTGATTCATCAAGCCCACCTTTTTAAAATCTACAAATAACCTGACCTTATAGCAGAAAAATGGAGCCTGGCCCCATTTTCTTCAAGGGGCTTGATTCATCAAGCCCACCTTTTATATCATTTGACCCTGTTTATACCATCTGTTATATTTTATTCTATGGCGTTTAAAGGGTTTATAATAAGAATAAAAAAGGCAAAAAAGCCTTCTGTGGGAAAACTTTTCAAAGTAGTTTTCATACTTTGTACTCTATTCTTTGCCTGTGCTATAGGGATATGGCTGGGCGCTTACCTGTCCATCAGACAAAATCTTCCTTCTATCTCCATGCTCGAAGAGTTTGAGCCCAATATCATTACCTACATCTACTCTGATGAAGGAGAAGTTATCGGAGAATATGCTATAGAAAAAAGGATTGAAATTCCCTATGAAGATATTCCAGAGGTAATAAAAAATGCCATTATTGCTACAGAAGATCCCAGATTTTACAAGCACAGAGGATTTGATCTTCGGGGAGCGCTAAGAGCTCTAAGGGAAGATATAAAGACTAAATTAGGAAGAAAATCGAGAAAGCTTCACGGCGGAAGTACCATCAGCCAGCAACTGGCGAGAGATCTCTTCCTCCATCGGAGGCAAACTGTTCGCCGTAAATTTAAAGAGGTCCTCCTCGCCCGCCAGGTTGAAAAGAAATATTCAAAACATGAAATATTAACAATGTACTGTAATCAGTTTAATCTTGGCCATGGAGCTTACGGAGTTGAAGCCGCCTCTCAACTGTACTTTGGAAAGAATGTATCAGGGTTAGCCGTGGAAGAAGCTGCCATGATCGTTGGTATTCTGAGGGGACCTTCCCTTTATTCTCCTTACAGGAATCGAGAAATCACTCACCGCCGCCGAAACCATGTAATCAGGCGGCTGGTAGAAGAGGGATATCTAACAGAAGAAGAAGGTGAGGAAGCCAAGGCGAAGCCGCTCGATGTTATGCCGTTGCGTCGGGGAAATATTGGTTTTGCCGCTTATTTCAAGGAAGAAGTTAGGAAGTATTTAGAAAAGAATTATGGGGCTGATGCTCTTTACAGAAAGGGATTAAAAGTCCATACAACCTTAAATCAAACTTATCAAAGATTTGCTGAGGAAGCACTTCTGAATTGGCTGCCGGTTCTGGATAAAAGACAGGGGTGGAGAGATGATAAACGGAATTTACTGGAGGAAGGCGTAGAAGGCCTTGAAGATCTGGAAAATATCTCGATGGAAGGGTGGCCGCCTGATAGCTGGCTAAAGCCTTCCCTTGGTAAAGGAGATGTTGTAGAGGCTGTCGTTTTATCGGTCACTAGGACAGAGGCTTCGGTTAAAATAAAAAATTATTTGGGGAAGATCAATAATAAAGACATTGGCTGGACAGAGACGAAGAATCTGAGTGCCCTTATCAAGGAAGGAGATTTAATCCTTGTTAAAATCAAGGAAATAGACGAGGAAAATAAAGAACTTCTTGTCTCCCTTGACCAGGAGCCTCTCATCGAGGGAGGTTTTATAGCAATCGAGCCCCACACCGGCCAGATAAAAGCTATGGTAGGGGGGAAATCTTTTAAAAAGAGCAAATGGAACAACGCAACCCAGGCCTTGAGACAGTCAGGCTCGTCAATAAAACCCATTTTTTACACCGCAGCCCTCGAGAGTGGATTCACTGCCGCTCACATAATCATTGATGAGCCCACCGAATTTATCGATAAATGGAGAGGAGAACCATGGTCTCCGGGAAATTATGACCAAAAATACAAGGGAGCTATCACTGTCCGTAGAGGATTGGAGGAGTCAAGGAATATTGTTACAGCCAAGCTGTTGGAATTTATCTCCCCTCAGAAAGGTGTTGATTACTGCCGGAAGTTCGGGCTCACTTCTACTATCTATCCTTATCTTTCTTTGGCCCTGGGAACCTTTGAGGTGCGATTAATAGAGCTTGTTTCTGCTTTTACTGTCTTTCCCAATAAGGGCATTCGGATAAGACCCTATTTTTTAACGCGTATTGAGGATAAAGACGGCAACATTCTGGAAGAAAGCAAGATTGAAACGGAGGAAGTTATTTCTCCTCAGATAGCTTACATAATGACCAATTTGCTGGAGGGAATAATATACAACAAAGGAACGGGTAGAGCAGCAAGTTATTTACAATGGCCTTTGGGCGGGAAAACAGGTACGACTGATGGGTACACTGATGCCTGGTTTGTAGGGTTTTCTCCCTCTCTTTGTGCAGGTGTCTGGGTTGGTCATGGTAAAGGGCAGATTCCCATAGGAGAAAGGCAGTCAGGAGCTGTGGCAGCCCTTCCGGTATGGAGAGATTTTTTTGATAAAGTTATCAAGGAAAAAGTGAGGGTTGCCGAGGAAAATGGAGAAAAGTTTGTTATTGATGAAGAATTTGAGGTTCCTCCAAATCTCTCCTTTGTGCAGATTGATAGCAAGACCGGCTTACTTGCATCTCCAGTTTGCCTTTTTACTCTGAGGGAAGTTTTTCTCCCCGGTACCGAGCCAGACAGATTTTGCACCCATGAAGATCACATGATGATTCTTGATTACTATTCAATTAGAAAATAAGCTCCTTAGCTTTAGGATTTAGTTTTTCTTCTGTAGAGGCTTGATTTATCAAGCCCACCTTTAATCATTCAAATGGATTTAACTTTTATAATGATTTGATCTTTCTTTGTATGGGGATGGTTTTTCTTCTGTAGGGGCTTGATTTATCAAGCCCACCTTTTAAAATATATAAATAACCTAACCTTATTTTCGATTTCATAAAAGGTATGACTGATGAATCAAATCCCTGCATAAAAAAGGAGGGGAGGGGCTCAATTAATCAAGCCCCTCCTGGGGAAATTAAACAAAAAAAGAAGGCAATGGTTAGTTTTTCTTCTTTACTTTACCTGATTTTGAGGCCGAACGAGAGGAAGAGGATGACGATTTTTTCGAAGCTTTGGAGGAGGAAGACTTGGATTTTGATGAACTTGAGCTAACCTTTTTTGAACTAGTTACTCGAGAAGAGCTTCGTGAAGAACGACTTTTAACAGATTTGCTCGAGCCAGAGATATTTTTATAAATCCGGCCGATAAAAGAACTAGATTTTTTTGGTGTTATTTTTTTCGAAGGTTTATTCGCACTTACTTTCCGGGAGGACGAATAACCGTAGGAATCTTTTTTGACGGAACTTTTGGACTTGTAGATCGGTTTTTTCGCACTTATTTTCCGGGAGGACGAATAACCGTAGGAATCTTTTTTCACGGAACTTCTGGACTTGTAGATAGGTTTTTTCTCTCCGGTCCTGCCTGCTTCTTCTGATTTTTTCTTAACGATTTTTCTTTCTTGATAAGGGTAAACTCTTGCAGCCGTCTTTTTTCCAACCCTATTTGAATCTACTGCTTCAGTCTTTCTAACGGTGGTTCGACTCGTGCGCTTTCCTGTCTCAGATTCAAGAGACGTGATTTTTTTCCGGAGAAGTACCTTTTTGCCGCCAAGCCTTTCGACGGATATTTTGTTGGCAGTGGGCCTCATAGGAAGCCGTTGTCTGGAAAGACTGAGTTTGCCAAGACTTTTAACAGACTTCTGAGAGAGGGCAACCTTGGAGACATTTCGAGCCTCGAGCTGATTTTTATGGATAACAGTAAGAGAACGAGAGTTGTGAGGATAATAGCGCCCTTGGAACCGGCCATTATACACGTTGTTGATTATCACACCTGGATAACCATAGTAACTTAAAGGTGCCCAGCCAAAGTAATCATAACCCCAGTACCAGCTAACCCAAGCAGGGCCCCAAACTCTCGTTGGGATCCAGTACCAGCCGAGACTGTGCCCCCAATGCCATCTGCCGTAGTGGTGTGTGCTCCAACCCCAGGATTCGTATGGAATCCAGGTCCAGCCGCATGAATTAAGCCATGTCCACCGACCGTTGTAGTATGGTCGCCAGTAGGGATCAATCCCTCCGGGAACCCAGACATGACCATGCGGAGCCCTGTAGACCCAATCGCCGTTCGAAGACAATTCATATTCAAAATCTTCCAATTCTTCTGGAAGGTAAGCTTTTGCCATATGCTTACGAACCTGGGAATCCCTGTGTTCGCTCCATCTGTCAAAACTATCTTCAGCAACCGCGTAGAATCGAGTGGGCTGGGAGATAAAACTGCCAGTTGAAATCTCAACTCTTTGCTCGTTATTGATCAAGATAGAATCCGATTCTCCAGCCGCCTCCAGCATACCTTCATAAACGAATATTTCAGTCTCGCTAGCCTGCCTCACATCAATTCTGTAGAGCCCGTTATCCAGAACATAAATAGAAACATCAGTAGTGTGAATTTCAATATTCTTTTCTTCCTTTAAGTCTCTCACTCGGAAATAGATGTTCCCTGTCCAGACTCGAATCCGTATGAGATCAGATTCTATTTTTGGTAAGGTCAAAAAGTCTATTTTAGTTTCATTGTCCAATCTGACATAATTTCCATTTCCCAGGTAAATTTCTGCGCGTCCTTCAGTAGTCCCCATCCTGTCGCCTTCCGAAACGGGCATGTTCAGAACGCCTTCTTCATAACCTAGATCAGTCGATCTCTGGATATAAATGTCTCCCTTCACAAAGCTTAACCGGGCAAACGAATTGTTTGTGTAATTAGTTTCTTCTGCGTTTGAAATTGAGAAAAAGAAAAGAATCGCTATCAAAATTCCTGTTGTTTTTCTCATTTTAATTCTCCTTTCATTTAATCCAGATTATTTGTAATGCAAATACTATGCCAACCTTTCTTTCTCCTTAATCCATTGATTTTAGGTATATATTATGTCCTTAAAATAAGACGATTGCAGTGTTATAAATACACTTTTCCCCTGCAGGGGTTTGATGAATCATCCCCTATAATTTATTTATAAGGTCAGGTTATTTATAAATTTTAAAAGGTGGGCTTGATAAATCAAGCCCCTACAAGAAATCCCCCTACAGAATAAGAGAAAAATGGAGCCTGGCCCCATTTTCTTACCAAGGATGAAAAAAGCAAAATGGAGCCTGGCCCCATTTTCTTACAGATTAGGTTTCTATCTCAGGTTCGTGGAGATCTTTCCAGTATTTCTGCTGTGTCTTAAAAATTGGAATCAATTCTCTCAAGACGGTGGCTGAAATTTTTTCTTCTATCTCCGGCTTATTTGCTTCTCCAGCTAGATGGAACAAGACTTGCTTGGCTCCTTCCCTGAGACCTTGCAAATCATAGCCTCCCTCCAGGGTAAAAAGAATTCTCTCCTTCGAAAAAGCATGGGCTAGGGCAAGAAGTTCAGAGGTGAGAGCTCCAAATCCGTCTTCGCTTACCATCATCCCTCCCAGCGGGTCTGCCCGGTAGATATCAAAACCGGCAGAGACAAGGATAAAATCGGGCTTATACAGAGCCGTGATAGGGGAGAGGATTTTTCTGAATATAAAGAGATAATCCTCGTCAGTTTTTCCCGCGGCAAGCGGAACGTTGACAGTGAAGCCTTCACCGCTTCCCAGCCCTGTTTCATCCCAGTATCCTGTTCCTGGATAGTGAGGGAATTGATGTGTGGAAAAAAAGAGGATATCGTTTCTGTCATCAAAGGAATGCTGGGTTCCGTTTCCGTGATGGAGGTCCCAGTCCACGACCAGAATACGTTTGAGACCGTGTTTTTTTATTAAATATTCAGCACAGATAGCAACATTGTTGAAGAGACAAAATCCAGCGGGCCGCTCTCGTTCAGCATGATGGCCGGGCGGCCTAACGAGGGCAAAACCATTTTGAATTTTTCCTTCCATGATCAAGTCTGCAGCTTTTAACAAGCCCCCTGCAGCAAGCAGTGCAACTTCATAAGAACGGGCTGAAGTGGCTGTATCAGAGTCAAGAGCAACTCTTTCTTTTCCCGAAGTTTCTTTTATCAGATTGAAATAGGAAGGAGAATGAATCATCTGAATTTCTTCCTCTGTTGCAGGACGAGGTTCTATCTCTAGATAAGGGAAAGTAATTTCCTTTTCCACCATGTCGTAGATTGCTTCTATCCTCATCGGGTTTTCCACATGGGAGGCCCCCATATTGTGTTCCATGTACCGCCGGTCCTTGACAATTCCTGTCCTCACTTGCTCCTCCTGATATTTGCTAAAATCGGGGTCATGGGGTCAAATCCTTATTTTTAAAAAATGCTCTCCACTTCTCAGGCGGGGGTTTAGGAGTAAGAAGGCTTACCCCGAAGAGGAGAACAAGAGAAACTGCCAAAGCGGGGTAGATAGCCGGAACGCCGAAAGGAAGATGCCCCTGGATTTTATTTGCGATTTCCCAGGCTATGGTCACCGTTGTTCCCCCCAAAATAGACAGCACACCACCCGAAGTTGTTGCCCTCTTCCAGAAGAAGACAGCTACAAGGGCTGGAGTGATTCCGGCTCCGTAGACAGTGTAGGCGGCATAAGCTGCATCCAGGATCCGCGGGAAAAAGGAAATAAGAGAGTAGGCGATTACACCCAGGACAATTACCGCCAATCTCGAGTAGAGAATCATTTTCTTATCTGAAAGGTTGGGATTTATAAACCGCTGGTATACATCTCTGATGACATTCGTGGCCGGCACAAGAAGGAAGCTATTAGCAGTGGAGATGATGATGGCCACTATGGCCACCAGGAGAAAACAGCCCACGGCAACAGGGACTCCTTTATGGGCCACGAGGATAATGATTTTTCCGGCCTCGTTTGCTTCAAGGTCCTTAAAATAGCTGCTGCCCACAACTGCCAGACTCTGCAGAGCGATTCCCAAAATAATAACTCCCACCACCCAGCCTATGACTGATTTTTTTGCTTCTTTTGCATTTTTAGCCGAGAAAAAACGCTGGTACATGTTTCCCTGTCCCAGGGCAAGGAGCAGTGTTGGGACAAAATATCCCATGGCCTGTACCCAGGTCATGTTTCCCAAAAAGGGACGGCTTCTTTCGGTCACGTTGGCAATGATATAGTCCATTCCTCCCACATGCTGGATGAGAAAAGGAACGGCAAGAAGAATGGCGGTTATCATGACAATGCCGTTTAAAATATCCAGATAGGCTACAGAGATCATGCCGGCGAGAAGGGTATAGGTGATGACAAATACAGCTATGATAATTATTCCTGTCTCAACGGGAATTTTTCCTCCACTGATAATCTCAAGCACCCAGCCTCCTCCTCGAAACTGGTAACTGACAATTGTCACATAGGCAATTATTGTGACTCCGGTGGTCAGAATTCGGGCCCACTTGTTGTACCTGGCCTCCATGATATCAGGAACAGTAAACTGGCCAAAAGTTCTTACTCTACCTGCTATGAAAAAAACAATTATGATGCCCAGCCAGCCGCCGCTGCTGCCGATAAGTGAAGCAAAGCCGTGGTTGTAACTGAGGTCAGAGACGCTAAAAATATCTCCAGAGCCAATCCAGCTGGCAAGAAGAGTTCCTACAAGCACAGGAGCTGTCAGTCTCCTGCCGGCAACCAGGAAATCTTCTTTTTTTTTCAGCCGTTTGGTCAGGTGAAGACCGATGGCAAAGAGAACAACAAGATAAAATAATATGGTTAGCAGGTAAACCATTTTGGCGTTTTATTTTTTCTCAGGGAAAAATTTTTCAAGTTCCTCTGGTTTTGGCTTTTTAGTCAGAAGGCTGACCACAATCAACGAGCCCAAAGAGATGATCAAAGCAGGATAGATGATAGGGATCCCCCAGGGATCGCCTTCTGGCGCCTTATCCGGAGGCAAGACCTCTGCCAGGACCTTCAGGACTATACAGGCCACAGTTCCTGATATAATCGAGGCTAATCCTCCGGCTTTGGTTGCCCTTTTCCAAGCTAAAGCTGCGATGAGGGCGGGAGTAATTGCAACTCCGTATATTGTATAAGCAAAGAAGGCCATTCCGAGCACTGAAGTAGCCCTTATGGCCAGGAAAAATGCGATTACTCCGAGGAGAACTACAAAAACTTTTTGGAGGGCGACCATAGTGCTTTGGGAAGCCTCTTTTTTTACAAAGCGCTGGTAAATATCGCGCATGATGGTTGTGGTAGGAGAGAGAAGATAATTCATGCCTGTGGAGATAACGACAGCGCATGCTGCGCCCAGAAGGAGGACTCCCACTGGCCAGGGAACCAGCTCTCTAGCTGCCATGAGGACAAGTTTTCCTCCTTCCTTGGGAATGGTAAGATCAATCTGTCCTTTAAATTTGCTGTAAGCAAACACGGCAATAATCACGACCACAGTCTCCACAAATACCGTTCCGATTGTCCAGAAGATAACTGCCCTTTGCGCATCTTTTGGTGTTTTGGCACTGTAGAATTTCTGGTACACACTCTGCACACCCATAAGAAGAAGCATGGTCGCTAGGAAATACCCACCGACTTTAAGAGAGGGATGTGCTCCAAATTGCTCGTTTACGACAGCGAAATAACCAGCATCGAGTACTTGAGTGGCTTCTGCAAAACCACCAGCAGCAAGATAGACAAAAGGAACAGAAAGCAGGCAGGCGAGGACGATGATAATTCCGTTGGGCAAATCCGTGTAGGCAATCGCAATCATTCCTCCAACAGCAGTAAAAAGAATAACAAAGGTGGCGGCGATGATGGTGCCTACTGAATCAGGAATAGCTCCATCAGTTGCAACATTGAGAATGAACCCCCCTGCGACAAATTGATAGGAAACAATAACCGTGAAAGAAATGATAAGAGCGAATGCGCCGAATAACCGGGCAACGGGTCCGTAGCGTACCTCCAAGATGTCGCCGATTGTATACTGGCCGAAGGTTTGAATTTTTCCAGCCAGAAAATAGATAATAATAATACCCACCCAGGCACCTGCTGCCAGCCAGAGAGCAGAGAAACCTGCTTTCGAAGCGAATTCGGCTCCTGCGATAAAAGTTCCAGAGCCGATCCAGGTGCAGATAAGAGTAAAAACCATGACCGAGGTTTTAAGTTTCCGGCCGGCAACCATGAAGTCTTCTTGGCTTTTGACGCGTCTTGCTCTGTAGAAGTTGAAACCGGTCAGGACCAAGAGATAAGCGAGGATGATATAAAGATAGGTTGACATGAAACCCTCCTTTTCATTTCATAGCAATTAAGCGGAAGCCATTCAATCTGTAAACATTTGATTCATCAAACACACCTTTTGTCAGGGATTTGTTGGATGGACATGATTCATCTTTTGTAGGGGCTTGATTCATCAAGCCCACCTTTTAAGATACATATAAACAAATCCTTCTCTTTTGGGATCTTTCTATTCTTTCAATTATCTTTAAAACTTTCAAATGTTTTTATGAAAAATGCATAAAAAGGGGACAGGCTACTTTTTCTTGGGGGACAGCATAAAAAGGGGACAGGCTACTTTTTCTTGAAAAAATAGGACTGTCGCTACGTGCGGAAAGTTCATACGGAAAAAGTAGCCTATCCCCTTTTTTTTCACAAGTTGCTTGACCCCATGTCATTGCGGGCATAATACTCACAAAGTGGAGCTATGTATCTTTATTTTTAAAGTAACAATACCAATCTAGATAGCTTATTTTATGTTTTTCTGTCAAACCTCGATGCGACCTGTAATCTGCTTTCAACCTTGAATAAAAACT
>DRHQ01000134.1 GCA_011049545.1 Candidatus Aminicenantota bacterium
AGTATTCTCTATGATAGAATATGCGGTAAGGAATACCGCGTCATTGCCGTCAATAAAGCTGGCGAAGGCCAGTCAAGCAACACTGTCTGTCTGACTGTCCTTTGATTAAATATTTTGTAAGTGTTAAAAAACACTCATAGGAGGAAAAAACATGAAGATCGAACTGTTGATGCGTTCTCTTGACCAGGAATTCCCGGATGATCCAATAAGTGGTGGCAAGGAACTGAATTGGGATAATGGCTGGCCTTACGACTCAAGACCACCACATTGCGATCGTTGGTCGTATCAGAAAAGTAATGACTTATCTTCGACAAACCTTAAGGAGCGTTTCTTGGATGACGTACGAATAAGATCGGAATCATTTGGTGGGCTTTTATATGACATGAAAACAAAAGCCGTCTTTACCCTTGACCATGAAGCATGTAAAGCAATTCAATTCATACTCAAAGGCAAATCCCCCTCCGAATTGATCGGTCTAATCGGCCTGCCTGAAGCGGAATATTTCAGGATAGTTGTCGCCCTACCTGAACCCATCAGGCACTTTGTTCCAATGACATACTTTTATCTTTCTGAGCCTTCGAAGTGTTCAGTTTGACCTCCGTGATGAGCTCGCAATTTCTCGTTTTCCCTGAAGCCCATCGATAGGGATTCTTTTTCCTCGCTTCTTCATATACCTCCTTTCTTTTTACAAGAATTATCTCATCCTCTCCATAATGCCTCGAAGAAGGTGTAACAAAACGAATACCGCTATGCCTGTGTTCAAAATTGTACCACTGCACAAACCCTTTCACCCAACCTTGTGCCGCCTCTATACTCTCAAAGGGAGAGGCTGGATATTCCGGCCGATATTTCAGTGTCTTAAATAACGCCTCAGAATACGCATTATCATCACTGACAGACGGCCGACTGAAAGAAGGTACGATCCCCAACCACTGTAAGGTTGCTAACATTGTCGCTCCCTTCATTGGCCCTCCGTTATCAGAGTGCAGGATCAGCTCCTCTCGATCCACCCCATGCCTCAGACTGGCTTCCAAAATTAACGAACTTGCCAGCTCCGCAGATTCTATCTCATGAACTGCCCACCCGACTATCATCCGGCTGTAAACATCAACCACCAGATACAGATAGTAAAACTTCCCCCGCACAGAACTCCTCAGATACGTTATATCCCAACACCATATCTGATTCGGCCCAGTAGCTACGTATTCCTTGGGCCTTGAATGCTTGCCCGGTCTGGCTGCATTCCTATGGGCAAGCAGCTTATTCTCTTTCAATATACGATAAAAACTCGCCTCAGATGCGATATATACACCCGAATCAGCTAAAATAGGCACTATCTGGGTCGCTGAGAGGTCTCTAAACTGTGGACAGGTCGCCACAGCTACAATTAATTGCTTTTCTGCCTCACTAAGAGCGCTTACAGGCCTTCTATGCGGCCCCTGCCGCTGATCTCCTATCCCCGGCCCCAATTCCCAGCGCTGAAGCGTTCGTAATGATATCCCCAGCACCTCACAGGCTTTATTTCGCCTCGCCCCCGACTCCATTGCCTCTTTAACCAACTCTATACACATCGTGCGCTCTTCCAACCCTATTTCCCTCCCTCGCGATCCCCCCAAATATCCTGGGCTTTTTTTTTGAGCACCAGTAACGCTGCCGTCTCTGCTAATGCTTTATCCTTTCTATTAAGCTCCTTCTCCAGTTCTTTAATCCTCTTGCCCTGTGGAGCTGCTTTTCTTAAACCTTTGCCGTTTGACTTCAACCCCTCAAGCATCTCTTGCTTCCACCTCTGCACATGGATTGTGTGTAGCCCTTCCTCCCTTAAATATTTTCCTTTATCTTGTTCATCATCCAGTTTTTCCATTTCTAATACTGCTTCCAGTTTCTCTTCAGCTGTCCAGTCCTGCGGTCTTTTTTCCTTCATGTTGACTCCTTTAGCATCCATGTTAACATATTCTCGAACCCATCGAGAGAGGGTTGATTGCGCTATACCTACTTCAGTTGAGAGCGATCCGGCGCTTATAGCACCAGGCGCCGTTAATTTGCTTACCATTGTTTGTTTGA
>DRHQ01000135.1 GCA_011049545.1 Candidatus Aminicenantota bacterium
AATCTCTCTTTTGCTCAACGTGATAAAATCCTCTCTCATGTCGGTTCTCCTTGTTTGTCTTCACAAAGAAGAACCTTACACGATTTTCTAAAAACCGGAAATTTTTGCTTTGCCCAAACCGGAAATTATCACGTTGCTGTGACACTGCACTGCCGGCATTGATCCAAATTGTCGCCGCGACTTACAGGGCAAAAGAGAAAAAAGCTACGAAAACTTTCAGTCAAAAACCTCAAGGATAGATATCGTTTAAAATACATTTTTTTATCCAGGTAGAACTTTTTCCCCTCTCGCACGTCTTAGTTAGTGAAATTCGTGATAAAATAACAAATCATGGAAAATGATGGCAGCAAACGCGCCCATGATACAGGACAGATCATCAATCCGGCATTCGACAATCTGTACAAAAAATACCAGAATGCTGTCTTCGGTTTCACTTATTATCTCACGCAAAACAGAGGAGATGCAGAAGATCTGTTTCAAGAAGCCTGGCTCCGCATTGCAAAAAAACTGCCCGACGAGGTGAACATGCAAAGTATAAAGGCCTGGATATTTACAGTAGTCGCCAATCTACAGCGGGATGAGCTGCGTAAGAAACGGGTTAGAAGATTATTTTTTTTACAGAAGGCCATGAGTCTTGAAAAAGAAAACACAATGTTCCCTGTCCTGCCCGGAGAGCCCATTTCCGTTAATTCAGACGAAGCATACCAGGCAGACATAGGGAGGGATATCGCCCGGGCTATGGCCAGGCTGCCGGATCGACAGCGCCGCGTATTTGTGCTTAAAGAGATGGCAGAATTTAAACAAGCAGAAATAAGTGATATTCTCGGGATCCCGCTCGGTACGGTCAAATCGCTGATGCACCGTGCCGTTACGCGGCTTAGGCGGGAACTCTCGAAATATCACGAGAAATCCAACGATAAGAGGGATTAAGATGCGATGTAAAGACATCGAGCGTTTAATCATTGATTCGTCAGATGAGGACCTGAGCTTGGAAGAATTGAGTGCGATAGAGAAACATATCGCCCATTGCACACTTTGTGCTCGCTTCCAAGACGAGCTTGAAAAAATTCGGGTGGGCGTTAAAACGATTCCACAACCAATCCTTCCGCCTGACTTAGCGCAAAAAACCCGGCTTAGGTGTCAGGCTGAAATAAGCCAGCAACCTGCGGCTACTTCGAAAATTGCCAAGCTGATTCCTTCCGATCCTATACCAAAATACGTGTGGGCAGTGCTTCTCCCTCTTATCCTTTTGACGGTGTTTGTACTAGCCCCTACACTTAAAGAAATCAGATTGGATCAAACCCTGACGTTTGCTTCAGCCACGGCTCTTACGATTATCATCCAAAACGCAGTGATGCTGCTATTCGCGCCGATTTTGATTCGCCGGCACCGATGGAAGAAACAGAATATTAGAGGCATCCCGATGAACGCCAACGCCTCATAAAACATACAATAGAACCTATGCCTGGGATTGCATCCCGGTGTGGATAAGGAGGTTTATAATGGCAACTTCAACCGGAAAAACAATAGGATTAATTCTGTTAGTTCTATTTATTTTAGCCCTGGCCTGGCGCATAACCCCATTGATTGTTGGACCTTTTGGATTTTTTTCGGGAGCGCTCCACATGTTGGGTCGCCAGGGTGGTGGGACTATTCATTTCGGCCCCTCGCTTCTCAGTCTCTCTAATTCCATGCTCTCTCTCGCACTTTTGATTATATGGATTTTTGTGATCGTCTGGGTCTACCGGGATGCGGAACGCCGCGGCATGAATGGTGTAATATGGGCTCTGCTGGTGTTTATCGGTAATATAATCGGATTGTTGATCTATCTTATTGTTCGCTCAGACGGCATCCCTGCGCTGAAAGCAGGCCACGAAACAGAGGAGTGTCCGAGCTGCCAGAAAGAGGTTGATTCCGCATTCGTATTCTGCCCTTATTGCGCGGCGCGAATCCATGCCATGTGTCCCGAATGCGGGAAAGCAACCGAAGAGAACTGGAAAGCCTGCCCGCACTGCGGTAAAAAACTGAAGGGATAAAGGAAAAATTCTTTCTCTGCTCATATAAAATTATATTAAATATATATTTTCTATTCTATATTTGATATATATTTGACAGCTAAATTTTTTCTGTGCTATAAGTTTTTTTCCAGAGTGGAAAAGCTTATCTACTTACCTTTCTTCGTATCTGCGTTACCAAGAGGTTAGATCCTGCTGATTATGAAATAGAATGTGAGGCTGTATGGAGATTTTCGGTACTTAGTGTTGATGATCAAGGTATTAAAGGATTCCTTAAAGTAAAAGAGCGGTACTGTGCACGCGAGAAAAATAAAATACAATGGTACTACCCGATGGAAGCAAAAGGCAACTTCAATTTCCACATCGACTTTATCAAGAATCCCACTTAATAAAGAACAAATTTAAAGGGACCAAACGTATATAATTAATAAATTTTGCGGATCTCCAAATTTTGTCAGATGATTTGTTAAGAATAAAAGTCTAACCTTTCAGTTTATTTATATATTCAAAAAGGTGGGCTTGATAAATCAAGCCCCTACAAGAAATGTCCCTACAGAAGATAAGCCACATCCATATAAACAAATAATGGTGGGCTTGATAAATCAAGCCCCTACAAGAAACAAATCCAGACAAGAAGTAAATCGATATATAAATAAGGTGGGCTTGATAAATCAAGCCCCTACAAGAAATATCCCTACAGAAGATAAGCCACATCCATATAAACAAATAATGGTGGGCTTGATGAATCAAGCCCCTACAAAAAACAAATCCAGACAAGAAGTAAATCGATATATAAATAAGGTGGGCTTGATGAATCAAGCCCTTACAAGAAAAGAATCCCTACATGAGAAAAATTAAAACCGTATTTGTTATTAATAATTAAAGCTTGACTGCAATCTCACACCAATTTCATTTTCTGAAGGATGAGATTGAATCTGGAATCTGAGCGTAGATTATTGAGGGTTTCATCCACAAGTATAGTGGCTAAAGATATATCACTCTGCTCGTAGGCTTTCACGAGCCATTTAAAGGCCAGATCCTTCTCCCCAAGACCGCTGTAGATTTGGGCAAAGTAAAACGGCCTGATGTACTCTCGTTCTGACCTCTTTTTCAACTCTTCAAGCACCTTCTGCACCTCCGCTCTTCGGCCAGCCACCGCATAGCCCCATCCCAACACTGCTAATATCATTGGGTTGTTTCCTGACATATCCAAAGCCTTTTTAACCTCTGCAAGACCTACATCATATTTTGAATCAAGCAAATAAACCTGCCCCATCATCCGATGCATGTGGGGATGGATTGATCCAATATCCAGTACCTTCCGGAACCGTTCTTTAGAATCTTTCAGTCTGTTTGCTCTTAGCAAATACATACCAAGGTTCGCATTCAAATACCACGAGAGCGGATCAAGATCAACTGCTTTCTCGGCTTCTGCGATGGCTTCATTCAGCTTTCCTGTTGCACTCAAATATCCGGCATACCCATCGTAGGCATCCGCATAGTTGGGGCAAAGCTCAATTGCTTGATTTAGCTCTTTCTCAGCACCCTCCCAATCCCAATCATATAACATTTTAACTAATCCCAGAGAGAAGTGAGCTTCGGCGAGCGTTTCATCGATCTCGATTGCTTTCTTTGCTGCTTTCTTTGCTTTCGGATATGCATCTTTTGGGGGTATATAATCCCATAAACCCTGGCGAACATAAGATAGTGCCAGCCCCGCGTAGGCCTGCGCATAGTCCGGGACTCTTTTAATTGCCGCCTTGAAGTACATAAGAGCTTTCTCCATCACGTTGCCGATTTCTTTGTTCAAGAAGTTGCGGCCACTCAGATACAGATCATAAGCCTCCACATCTTCCGGATGATGCTTCAGGAGGAGTTTCTTCTCTTTTTCATTCAGCTTGACCTCAAGCTTCTCCATAATTTCCAGGAGTATTTCATCCTGAATGGCGGACACATCGGACAACTCACGTTCGTACTTCTTTGACCAAAGATTGGAGCCATCTGAAACTTTGATAAGCTGAGCTGTGATGTGGAGCTTGCTGTCCGCTTTTCTTACTCTGCCATCAAGCAAAGTCTCTACATACAATGTCCTGCCAATCTTACGCGTCTTTACATCCCCTCCCTTGAATGAGAAAGAGGAGTTACGAGCAACAACCCGAAATTTCTCGATTCCTATCAAAGCGTTTATCATGTCCTCCGCCAAACCATCACAAAAATATTCTTGGTCCTTCTCAAGGCTCAAGTCCGCGAACGGAAGCACAGCAATGGATTTTTTTAGCTCAATTTCCTCTAATTCTTCTTCCTCTTCTTCCTCCTCAAATGTTCCCATTTCGGGCTCTTCAATAGGCATAAACCTCTCTGAAGTAGGCATGTTCTTTTCAATTCTATTCAATTCAGAAAGAAATTCCTTTGCTGTTTGATATCTCGACTCTGCAGCTTTTTCCATGCATTTCAGTATCATTTGGCTGAAGTCTTCAGGGATTTTATTATTAAACTCTTTTGGGTCTCGAGGTGTTTCATTCTTATGCTTCAAGGCAATGCTTAAGGCAGTCTCTCCCTCAAAGGGTATCCTCCCTGTCACCATCTCATAGAGAATCACTCCTAAAGAATATATGTCCGATCGATAGTCTGCTTCCTTCCCCTCTACTTGCTCAGGAGACATATACTCAGGGGTTCCAATCATCATTCCTGTATCTGTTACTCCTTTTGTCTCGAGGGAACAAGCTATCCCAAAATCCATAATCCGAGCATTACCCTCCCTGTCTAACATGATGTTTTGAGGCTTTAAATCCCTGTGCACAATTCCATTCTTGTGTGCTTGAATCAATCCCTCGCATATTTGCTTGGCTATGAACAAAGCTTTGCCTATACTTAATTGCCCCATCATTCTGACCACGCGCTTTAAATCATCGCCAGATACATATTCCATAGTTATGTAATAGATTCCTTGCCCCTTGCTGAGGTCGTATATCCGACAAACATTCTTGTGGGATATCTTGCGGGCAGTCTTAAGCTCGTTCCGAAAGCGCATAATTGTTTTTTCATTAGATGCAACTTCAGGATTCAAGAGTTTTAAAGCTATCTTCTCATCTACCTCTTTATCCAGTACTTTATAGACACTGCCCATTCCCCCTTTCCCCAGTTCTTCAATGATCAGGTACCTCCCTAGAAAGATGCTGCCAATTTTAAATTCTTTCGTTAGGGCTTGAAGAGCTTCTCTGGTAAAAGCGATTTTTCCTGAAGGCGAGATCTTGTTACCACATCTGCTGCAATACCGGCTATCAATAGGATTTTCAAAAGCACATTGAGGACAATTCATTAATTAATTCCCCCTTTGTTCATTTGATAATAAAATAATCATTACCAAGAAAATAGTCAAATGGATTTTCATCAACCCCCCTTTTGCTAAAACAGCAGGCATCAGGTACGTCTTCATCTTGCTAAACACGAACTGCCCCTGAGCACATCGATCGCAACAAGAGAATTGATTTTTCTTTCTCATCTCAATTCCGGCAGAAAGCCCGGTCAGAGCTTCGATATTGTGACAAGTTAAAAATATTAAAAATCTCCTATAACGTAAATAGCCTTTTGAGATGATTTTGGGAATGATTTTCTTCTTCTTTTTCTCACCTGAAAGGATGATTTTCTCTCACCATTTCAGGCAAATTAAAGGGCACTCATACCAGAACTGTCCTTTTAACTC
>DRHQ01000136.1 GCA_011049545.1 Candidatus Aminicenantota bacterium
AGAGGAGATTGCTATTTTTGAAGCCCGAAAGCTGAATATTCCGATTGTAGCTGTGGTTGATACGAATGGAGACCCAGAGGACATAGATCATCCTATCCCTGGAAATGATGATGCGGTCAGAGCCATCGAGTTGTTCACCTCAAAAATAGCTGATGCCATAATTGAGGGAAAAAAGGATAAAATGGAAAAAGAACTCCTGGAAGCCAAAAAAGAAGAGGAAGTTTCTCCAGAAGAAGAGGCTGCTCCAGAAGAAGAGGTGGTTCCTCCAGAGGAAGGCCAGGCTACACCCTCCGAAGAACAGGCTCCTTCTCCCTCTAAATCTTCTGAGGAAGAAAAGAAAGACAGTGGTTATGCTGAGCCTGAAAAAAGTACTTAAGCAAGGAAAAAGAGATGGATATAACAGCGGAAATGGTTAAAGAGCTCCGACAGCGCACAGGAATTGGAGTGATGGAGTGCAAAAAAGCGCTCAAAGAAAGTAAGGGAGACATAGAAAAGGCGATTTTAATTTTAAGGAAAAAGGGATACGCGCGTGCCAAAGATAAAATGAGTCGAGACACTGCAGAAGGAATTGTTGGTTCCTACATACATCTTAACGGAAAAATAGGAGTTCTTATAGAGATCAATTGTGAATCGGATTTCGTGTCTCGTAACGATGAATTTAAAGAATTAGTGAAAAACATTGCCATTCATATTGCCGCTTCAGCGCCCGAGTATTTATCTTCTGAGGATATTCCCCAAGGGGTTTTAAAAGAAGAAAAAGAGATCATTCGAGAGCAATTCAAGGATTCAAAAAAGCCTCCAGAGATTATAGAGAAAATCGTCCAGGGTAAGATCGGTAAATTCAACGAGGAAGTCTGTTTATTGGATCAACCCTATATAAAGGATGATAAGATTTCGATCAAAGAGCTTGTTACTTCCCATGTTGCCAAATTTGGCGAGAACATCCGCATAAAAAAGTTTGCCCGGTTTGAACTGGGTCAACCATAACATAGAATCATGCCTCTGATTAAGCCTGCCTATAAAAGAATTCTGTTAAAGCTATCTGGAGAATCTCTTTTAGGAGATGTTCCTTATGGGATTGATCTCGATACTGCAAAATCTATCGCCCAGGAGATAAAAGAAACTCATGATTTGGGAGTTCAGGTTGCCATCATGATCGGTGGAGGGAATATCTTTCGCGGGATAAGAGGAACGGAAGCAGGGATGGACCGAGCTTCAGCTGATTATATGGGTCTGCTGGCTACGATAATGAACGGAATCGCTCTTCAGGATGCTCTGGAGAAAGAGGGCGTATTCACCCGCCACATCTGCGCTATTGAGATCAAAGCCATAGCTGAGCCCTTTATAAAAAGAAGGGTAATAAGGCATCTTGAAAAAAGAAGAATTGTCATCTTCAGCGCAGGTCTCGGCAGTCCTTATTTCACTACTGATACTGCGGCTGCGTTAAGAGCTTTGGAGATCAAGGCTCAGGTGATATTGAAAGCGACAAAGGTGGATGGTGTTTATACAGCTGATCCTTTGGTGGACAAAACTTCAAAAAAGTTTAGTTCTATAAAATATCTTGATGTCATCAAGAAGGGATTGAAGATTATGGATACGACAGCGATTTCCTTGTGTAAAGACAATAAATTGCCTATCATAATTTTCAATCTTAAGAGGAGAGGAAATATAAAAAAGGTAGTTTTAGGCCAGAAAGTTGGTACGAGGATTTATTGAACTACCCCTTGAAAAGGAGCTTTTGATTATTATTCAGTCTTTTAAAGAGGGATAAGGATGGTTAAAGACATATTAAGAGAGCTTGAAAAAAAGATGAAAGTTTCTACGGATCATTTTCGAAAAGATATGAGTAAATTAAGAACGGGCCGGGCGAACCTTGGTCTTTTTGAGGATATAAAAGTTGACTACTATGGAAACTTAACTCCTATAAATCAAACGGCAACGCTGGGAGTTCCTGATCCTACCTTGATCACTGTCCAGCCATGGGATCAATCCTTGTTGGAAGCTCTTGATAAAGCAATAAGGAGTGCTGATCTGGGTCTAAATCCGATTAATGATGGCAAAATACTCAAAATACCTATTCCTCCTTTGGATGAAGAGAGAAGAAAGGAAATAGCTACACACATAAAAAAAATGTTGGAAGATGAGAAAACCGCTCTCCGCATTATGAGAAGAGAGAGCAAGGAAGAAATTGAAGAACTGGAAGAGAAAAAAGAGATTACTGAGGATGATAAATTTTGGGGTTATGAAAAGCTTCAGGAAGTAACCGATGAATACAATAAAAAAATAGAAGAGCTTGCCCAAGCCAAGGAAAAGGATATTCTTGAGTTATAAATTCAGATTGTCTGTGACTCCCTAACTCCTAACCTCTTTTGAACCATTTCTCAGTTGTCCCGAATTTTGTCCTTATAACTACTCCCCAACCTATTATACTCATAACGAAGGTCAATAGAACGCCGACAACAGGAATAAAGGAAACGAAACTCACAAGAATCAGACCTAGAACGACAGCCAGAAGCGGAGATATTTTGCTCTTCCCGAAAGCGTTGATAAGGCTTTCTCCAAAGAAGTAGAAAAGGGTAACTCGACCAAAGATTTTAATGACAAAGCCTATTATAATGAGAGCGAAGAGGATAGGAATACCTATCAAAACCAGGGAAAGTAAGGCTGATAAAATGATTAAACCGGAAAAAATAATAATGCTTAAAAAACCTGTGCCAAAAATTGGCCAGAAGGATTTTCTGATTTGAGCAGAGGCATAGGAAATCTGACGAGGGAAAAAAGCTGTTATCAATAAGGCGAGGAGAAACCAGATGAAAACAGAGATCAATTTAATAATCAAAAGTAAAGGAATCAGAGAAACAGAAAGGAAACCTCTTAATCCATCCTCAAATAACTTTGTGATGTCTTCGGAAGACTTAAAATAAATCGTATCTCCATCGACAATGCACCCGGGCTTTTTGATGAGAGTGCCTCCTATAGAGGCGACATCTCCCCTGATGCGAGCTGTGGGCTCCAGAGTGATGATTGAGCCGAATCCTAAAACTACATCCTCTACTTCGCCAGTTATTATAACTTCTCCTCCGAAGGCGATAACGCCTTCTTTAACTCTTCCGTTGATATGGACTACTCCCCCAAAAGTGACGATATTATCTTGGACTTCGCCTTCAGCGACAACGATGTCTTTTTTCAAGGTAAAGCTCTGCTGACTTTGAAGAGGGATAGATCCTGAGATAAGGAAAAGAAGGATAAGGACAAACAATATCTTATTTTTCATGCTTTTTCTCCAATCAATATTTTTCTTTTTATTCCATAGATAGAGAAAGCGATTAAAATAATGGTGATTGTGATAATAATTATCTGGACTTGGGGATTTATGATAGTTGTCAACGAAGCGAAGGCTTTGATGATATATTCAAAGAATTGTTGAAGAGTTTTGACAAAAAGAGATGCTACCTTAAAGAGTTTCACGAAGGCTGGAGAAAAATTTCTTACGAAATTCCACAGGCTATGATTAAGGCTGGTAAGAAGGCTTGAGAAATTTTGACCTATAACTAGAACGAGGATAAAGATTGCTAAGATGATTGACCCGAAACCGGCATATGCGGCTGTGAGCCATGCAGAGAGGGGAACTCTGATTGGAAAAATTTTAGCCATAACCTGCTGGGTGAAATCGGGAGGTGTTTGCCAGAGGGGAAGATTTTCTGAGGCCTGAAGCAAATGCCTTCTTTCTTCAAGAGCATTTTTACATTTTCGGCAGGTAGCTAGATGCTCTTCGATTTTTTTGTTTTCACTAAGGGGAAGCTCTTTCTCTATGAAAAGATAAATCTGTTCAATGCTGAGGCATTTCATACTTTTTCCTCCAAGCGCTTTCGAATTAATTCTCTGGCTTGAAAGACTCTGTTTTTGATCGTTCCTACAGGCAAGCCTTTTATTTCTGCCATTTCTTCATAGCTGAATTCGTTGATATGCCTCCAGACAAACACTTCTCTTAAAGGAGCTG
>DRHQ01000137.1 GCA_011049545.1 Candidatus Aminicenantota bacterium
ATCTACCCTTGGCCAGGGTGAACTTCGGGTAACACCGAAGGGAGGCCCGAACCGGTGTCGGTTGAAAACGGCTCGGATGAGCTGAGGGTTGGAGTGAAAGGCTAATCAAACTCAGTGATAGCTCGTTCTCTCCGAAATAGCTTTAGGGCTAGCCTTGCATGATTGGTAAGGGAGGTAGAGCACTGGATGGCCTAGGGGCTCGAAAGAGTTTCCGAATCCAACCAAACTCCGAATTCCCTTAACCTCAGTGCGGGAGTTAGACTGCTAGGGCTAAGCTTGGTAGTCAAAAGGGAAAGAGCCCAGATCGTCAGCTAAGGTCCCTAAATGCAAGCTAAGTGGGCAAGGATGTGAAGAGGCCGAGACAGCCAGGAGGTTGGCTTAGAAGCAGCCATCCTTTAAAGAAAGCGTAACAGCTCACTGGTCAAGTGTTTTCGCGCCGACAATGTAACGGGGCTAAGCTTGCTACCGAAGCTACGATTTGTCAAAGCTTTCGGGCTTTGACGAAGGTAGGAGAGCATTCTAATTTGAGTGAAGCCTTGATGTGAGTCAGGGTGGACGGATTGGAAGAGACTCTGCCGGCATAAGTAGCGATAATTCCGGTAAAAACCCGGAACGCCGAAAATCTAAGGTTTCCTGAGGAAGGCCAGTCCGCTCAGGGTTAGTCGGTCCCTAAGCCGAGGTCGAAAGACGTAGGCGATGGACAGCAGGTCAACATTCCTGCACCACCTGAAAAGCGTTTGTACGATGGGGGGACGCGGACGGATAAGCATACACACGGTTGGAAATGTGTGGCCGCCAGGTAGAGGGAGTTTCCAGGCAAATCCGGAAGCTCATTAACCTCGAGCACGGCGGGGAAGATTGCCTTCGGGCTTTCCAACTTGCTGAATCCATGCCGCCAAGAAAAGCCTCTAAGGAGTTTTTTAGGTGACCGTACCGTAAACCAACACAGGTAGATGAGGAGAGAATCCTAAGGCGCACGTGTGAACCCTCTTTGAGGAACTCGGCAAATTGACCCCGTAACTTTGGAAGAAGGGGTGCCTCGTTAGTGTTGTATCTCGATTCGCTCGAGAGAAGCACGAGGAGGTCGCAGAGAAATGGCCCAGGCGACTGTTTACTAAAAACACAGGTCTCTGCAAAGTCAACAAAACGACGTATAGGGACTGACGCCTGCCCGGTGCCGGAAGGTTAAGGGGAAGGGTTAGCCCTCGGGCGAAGCTCCAAACTTAAGCCCCGGTAAACGGCGGCCGTAACTATAACGGTCCTAAGGTAGCGAAATTCCTTGTCGGGTAAGTTCCGACCCGCACGAATGGCGTAACGACTTGGGCGCTGTCTTGAAGAGGAGCACGGCGAAATTGTAGTACCGGTGAAGATGCCGGTTACCTGCCGCTGGACGGAAAGACCCCGGCACCTTAACTGCAGCTTATCATTGGATTTTGGGTTATTATGTGCAGGATAGGTGGGAGACTTTGAAGTCCTGACGTCAGTTAGGATGGAGTCAATGGTGAGATACCACTCTTGATATTCTGAGGTTCTAACCTACAACGGTAATCCCGTTGAGGAACAGTGTTAAGTGGGTAGTTTGACTGGGGCGGTCGCCTCCTAAAGTGTAACGGAGGCGTCCTAAGGTTCCCTCAGACTGTTTGGAAATCAGTCGTAGAGTATAAAGGCATAAGGGAGCTTGACTGTGAGACCGACAAGTCGAACAGGTAGGAAACTAGGGCTTAGTGATCCGGCGGTCCCGTATGGAAGGGCCGTCGCTCAACGGATAAAAGGTACGCCGGGGATAACAGGCTAATAGGGCCCAAGAGCTCATATCGACGGCCCTGTTTGGCACCTCGATGTCGGCTCATCGCATCCTGGGGCTGAAGCCGGTCCCAAGGGTTGGGCTGTTCGCCCATTAAAGCGGTACGTGAGCTGGGTTTAGAACGTCGCGAGACAGTTCGGTCCCTATCCGCGGTAGGCGCAGGAAATTTGAAGGGATCCGTTCCTAGTACGAAAGGACCGGAACGGACGAACATATGGTGTACCAGTTGTCCCGCCAGGGGCAGCGCTGGGTAGCTACGTTCGGAAAAGATAACCGCTGAAGGCATATAAGCGGGAAACTCACCCTGAGATTAGATTTCCCACCCTTAACAGGGCTAAAGGTCCCTTGTAGACTACGAGGTTGATAGGCTGGGCGTGTAAGTCCGGTAACGGATTGAGCTAACCAGTACTAATAGACCGTGAGGCTTGACCATAAAGTTTATTAAGGCAAAAAACAGAAATATTTGGCCGCTTGAAAAATAAAGGGGATGTTCCCAACGGGGGCACCCTTTATGATAAATTAGGGAGTGTTCCTTTGAGGAACATCACCTTTTTATTTTTGGAGATAATTTCCCGGCAACCATAACAAAGAGGAAATACCCGTTCCCATTCCGAACACGGAAGTTAAGCTCTTTTGTGCCGATGGTACTGCTCTGGGGACAGAGTGGGAGAGTAGGTCGTTGCCGGGTTTTTTTTTACTTTTTTATACATCCGGTCGACACCCATATCTTCTATCAGTCTTCCTTGGCTTACTCCCGCTGTGTTGAACGCCTCGCTGAGCAAGAAAGGTAAACCTGTTAAGAATGATACAAAATATAACTTGTATTTTTCTGGTATTTTTTAATATTATTAGCTTTCCTATCTTAGCCTTGAATCAGAGATGCATAACTATTAAGAGGTCTAAATCATAAAAGGAGAAGGAAAAATGAAGAAACTTATTTTATTTCTTTTTATTGCAGGATTTTTATGCTCCTGTCTAAAACAGGAGGAGAATCCTTTTTTCAGCGAGTTTGATACGCCTTTTCAAGTTCCCCCGTTCGATAAGATACAGGTAGAACATTATCTACCTGCTTTTAAAGAAGGAATGGAACTTCAGAATATGGAAATTGAAGCGATTGTCAATAATCCCGGGACACCAACTTTTGAAAACACCCTTGAAGCTATAGAAAGCACTGGGTCTTTATTGGATAAAGTCAGCAGCGTTTTTTATGTTTTAAACGGGTCAATGACGAATGACGATATGCAGAAAATCGCCAAAGAAGTTGCTCCTATTCTTTCCCAGCACCAGGATAATATCTGGTTAAATGAAAAGCTATTTCAAAGGGTCAAGGCGGTTTATGAACAAAAAGATAAGCTGGATTTGACGACAGAGCAAAATACGCTCCTTGTGAAATATTACAAAGACTTTGTGAGGAGGGGTGCAAATCTGGACGAAGAAAAGAAAACCAGACTGAAAGAGATTAATCAAAAGATATCCATTCTTACAGTGACATTTGGCGAGAATGTTTTGAAAGAAAACAATCGTTTTGAAATGGTTATCGATAAGAAAGAAGATCTGGCTGGATTGCCGCAGGCGGTTATAACCGGAGCCGCAGAAGCTGCAAAAGAACGGGAGTATGAGGGCAAATGGGTATTTACTATCCATAAGCCAAGCATGCTCCCTTTCCTCCAGTATTCAGAAAACCGAGCCCTCAGGGAAAAAATCTTTAAGGCCTATATAAACAAAGGTAACAATAACGATGAGCTGGACAACAAAGATAACTTAGCCAAAATAGCAGCACTTCGCGTGGAACGGGCAAATCTATTGGGCTACAAGACCCACGCCGATTATGTGCTCGAGAATAACATGGCGGTGAAACCTGAGAATGTATACAGCTTTCTTGAACTGCTTTGGAAGCCGGCTTTGAAGATGGCCAAAGGGGAAGTTAAGGAGCTTCAAGAGATGATTAGCAAAGAGGGCCATGACTTTAAACTCCAGCCCTGGGACTGGTGGTATTATGCAGAAAAGCTGAAAAAGGCCAAGTACGCGCTTGACGAGGAGATGTTAAGGCCGTACTTTAAGCTGGAAAACGTCAGGGAGGGCGCGTTTTCCGTGGCGAACAAACTTTTTGGAATTCAGTTTATCGAACGAAAAGACATTCCAAAGTACCACGAGGATGCGAGGGTGTTTGAAGTCAAAGAAGCCGATGGATCGCATATAGGAATTTTTTATACAGATTTTTTCCCAAGAGCCAGTAAAAGGGGCGGCGCCTGGATGAACAGTTTTAGAAAACAATCAAGGCTGCACGGCAAGGAAATCTATCCAGTCATCACCAATAATGGCAACTTTTCAAAACCAACCGGCGGCAAGCCGGCCTTGATCAGTTCAGAGGAAGTATTGACTTTATTCCACGAATTCGGACATGGCCTTCACGGGCTGCTCTCCGATTGTACGTATAATAGGCTATCAGGAACTTCCGTCTCCAGAGATTTTGTTGAAATGCAGTCGCAGATAATGGAAAACTGGGCATTTGAGCCCGAGGTCCTTAAGATGTATGCCAAACACTACGAAACAGGTGAAGTAATTCCTCAGGAACTGATTGATAAACTGGAAAAGGCCAGCCAGTTTAACCAGGGTTTTGTGACCGTTGAATATATGGCAGCCTGCTTCCTCGATATGGACTGGCATACGCTGTCGGAGGCCAAAGAGATGGACGTGGATGAGTTTGAAGAAGCATCAATGAACAAAATAGGCCTGATTCCGGAGATTGTTGTCAGGTACAAAAGCCCCTATTTCAACCACATTTTCAGTGGAGGGTATGCTTCAGGATATTACAGCTATATATGGGCCGAGGTTCTTGATGCCGATGCTTTTCAAGCATTTAAAGAAACAAGCCTTTTTGACCAAAAGACAGCACAGTCGTTCAGGGAAAACATTCTTGAAAGAGGTGGCACGGAAGACCCGATGGTACTCTATAAACGCTTCAGAGGAGCTGAACCTAAGGTTGAGGCTTTATTGAAAAAAAGAGGCCTCAACTAAGAGTTTTTAATAATAAATGATAATAAATGGGGCCAGGCTCCATTTTACTTACACTTTTCTGGCTTGATGAATCCAATCCTACAGATTGCTCTTTACATATTCCTGTCGATAACTTATATTATATACTCAGAAGGGTGGGCTTGATAAATCAAGCCCCTACTACATTTAAAAGTGCGTGTTTGATAAATCAAACACCTATAATCGGGCTTGGTAAATCAAGCCCCCGCTTTTTTACATTTAGGATCAGATTGGAGTTTCGATGACCCACGCAACAACCGTAATTTGTATTCGCCATAAAGGAAAGATTGCCATGGCCGGAGACGGCCAGGTTTCAATGGGCGAGACTATTTTAAAGAAGAAGGCTAATAAAATAAGAACTCTCTTCAAGGGAAAAGTAATAGCTGGATTTGCAGGAGCCACTTCTGACGCTTTTGCCCTGTTTTCCAGGTTTGAGGCGAAACTTGAAGAATTTCGAGGTAACCTCTCCCGGGCAGCAATTGAATTGGCTAAGGACTGGCGCATGGATAAGGCGCTCCGCAGGTTGGAAGCTCTCTTAATCGTAGCTGATAAGGACAATTCTTTTCTGATTTCAGGAACAGGGGATGTTATCGAGCCTGACGATGGAATCATCGCCATAGGATCTGGTGGGCCTTTCGCCCTGGCTGCTGCTCGAGCTTTAGTTAAATACACCGACATGTCCGCTAAAAAGATTGCCTTGGAAGCCATGAAGATAAGCTCTGATATTGATGTCTACACTAATAAACAGATTAAAATCGAGGAACTTTAAATGGCCATAGCTCTTCCCCAGGATTTAAGGAAACCGACCGTAAAATCGAAGGAGACAGAACTTACTCCACGGGAGATTGTAGCTGAGTTAGATAAGTACATCATCGGCCAGGAAGCTGCCAAAAAAGCGGTGGCTATAGCCCTCCGAAACAGGTACCGGAGGAGGAAACTTCCTCCTGACCTTGCCGATGAAATTGCGCCCAAAAATATTTTAATGATCGGTCCTACCGGTATCGGGAAGACCGAGATATCCCGCAGGCTGGCCAAACTGACTTACTCTCCTTTCCTCAAGATAGAAGCCAGCAAATTTACTGAAGTCGGTTATGTTGGCAGGGATGTAGAGTCTATGATACGAGATTTAGTGCGGATTTCTGTGGAAATGGTGAAGTCGGAAAAGATTGAGGAAGTCAAAGAAAAAGCTCATAAGAACGTCGAAGAAAAGATATTGGACATACTCCTTCCCCCGTTAAAAAGAAAGACAGGCGATCTTGACGAGGGAAGCCATCTCCGATTTCAGGAGACGAGGGAAAAATTTAGAAGACAGCTCAGAGACGGGGTTCTGGATGAGAGAATGGTGGAAATTGACGTTAAAGAAAAGATGGCGTCTCCTATGGAAATTTTCTCAAACTCCGGAGTCGAAGAGATAGGAATCCAGATTCAGGAAATCATCCCCGGTTTTTTAGGGGGGAAGAGTAAAAGACGAAGGATGAAAATAAAGGAAGCCCTGGAATATTTATTGGAAGATGAAGAGAAAAGATTGATAGATATGGACCAGGTTTCCCGATTGGCTGTGGAGAAGGTTGAACACTCTGGAATAATTTTTCTCGATGAAGTAGACAAGATTGCCGGCCGGGAAACGGGCCATGGTCCTGAAGTCAGCCGCGAAGGAGTCCAAAGGGATTTGCTTCCTATAATCGAAGGCACTACTGTTAATACGCGTTCCGGTTTGGTGCGAACAGATCATATTCTTTTTATCGGGGCTGGAGCTTTTCATGTTTCCTCACCCGCTGATCTTATACCTGAACTCCAGGGAAGGTTTCCAATTAGAGTAGAACTCACTCCCCTGGATAAAAAGGATTTCGTCAGGATACTGACCGAGCCAAAAAATGCTCTTATCAAGCAGTATGAGGCTCTTTTGGCAACTGAAGGAGTTGATGTTAGTTTTGCTGAGGATGCCATTGATGAAATTGCTGAAATTGCAGAGAAAGTTAATGAAGATGCAGAGAATATCGGAGCCCGCAGGCTTCACACAGTCATGGAGAAAGTTATGGAAGAGATATCTTTTAAGGCACCAAATATAAAAAAGAAAAAAATTCCAATCAACAGGAAATATGTTCAAAGCCAGCTCAAAGGTATTTTAGAAGATCAAGATCTGAGCCGGTTCATTCTTTAATGAAGAGATTTTCTCTTTTTCTTGTTCCTTTGTTTCTTTTGTTCACCTTTGTTTTTTGTGGAAAAAAGGGACCCATTCTTCCCCCCGTGAAAAAAATTCCCCAAAAAGTTGAAGTTTTTGAGATAGCCCAGAGAGGGGAGAAGCTTATCCTTGAGTGGGAAAACCCTACAGCCTATATAGATGGAAGTTCTCTATCTGACATTGCTGAAATCGATATCTGGTATGTCGAACAAGAAAGAGAGAATGCTGAAAAAGAATCTGGAGGGGATAAGAAAGTTACTTTGGCAGAGTTTGAAAGAATAGCCAGGCTGGCCGTTTCGATAAAAAAGGAAAGGTTTTCTGCATATAGAGCCAAGGGAAGTGAGGCTCCAGGCAAATTCCGCTATTTTTATGAATTGACAGGAAAAGACTATACTCCGAAAAACCTTACATTTGGGCTCAGAGTAAAGGATAGGAAAAAAAGGGAGTCAGGGTTTTCTGGTCTGCTTTCAATTGAGCCCAAGATTATTTCGCTCCCTCCTGTTGGGATCAAGGCGGCTGTTTTTAAGGACCGAATCGAGATTACATGGAATCCGGCAGAAAAGAACATAGACCAATCTTCACCCCCTCATTTCAAAGGCTATAACATTTACAAGCTGAACGAAGCGGGCTTAGCCTATCGCCTTAATTCTCAACTCGTAAAAGAGAGAAAATACGGCGATAAAGATATGACCCTTGGCGAAGTTTATCGCTATTTTCTGAGAGCAGTTATTTCAGATTCCCCGCCTTTATCAGAAAGCGACAATTCTGAGGTGATGGAAGTTTTGGCCAAGGACACCTTTGCTCCTGCTGCTCCCTCTGGCCTGGTATCTATTGCCACAGAGGATTTCATATCTATTAGCTGGGATGCCAATCTTGAGAGAGATTTAGCCGGATACAGAGTGTGGCGGAAGATGGAAGGGGAGGATAAATATATCTTGTTAACTCCCCTGCCGATTCAAGGAAATGCCTTTAACGATACTAGTGTTGAAAAGAATAAGAGATATTATTATGTTATTACGGCTCAGGATAAATCCGGGAATGAAAGCCCAAAATCAGAGAGTGTCTCTCAGGCCACAAGGGAGGGTTCTTATGAAAATCTATCGATATACACACAGAAACAAAGCCTACTGGGGTGTGTTAAAAGAAGATGTTCTTTTTGAGCTGAAAGGCTCGGTATTCAGGAAACTTGAAACCAAGGAAAAAGGGATTCCAATCAGCGAAGTGATCCTGCTTCCTCCTGCAGAGCCTACTAAAATTGTTGCAGTCGGAGCTAACTACAAAACTCATGCCACGGAAATGGGAAGGCCTGTCCCGGAAGAGCCGCTGATTTTCCTTAAACCTCCCTCAGCGGTTGTGGGTCCTAATGATATTATCGTCTATCCGAAGATGGCCAAGAGAGTCGATTATGAAGGAGAGCTGGCTTTGGTAATTAAGAAAGAGGCCAAGCTCCTCAGCGATGATGACAAGATAGAGGATTATATCCTGGGTTACACCTGTTTTAATGATGTCACAGCTCGAGATCTTCAGCAAAAAGACGGTCAATTCACAAGGGCCAAATCTTTCGATACATTTGCCGCTGTCGGGCCTTGTATTGCTACAGATGTCGATCCATCCCAGATGAAACTCAAGACTTTCTTGAACGGAAAGCTAAGGCAGTCATCCAATCTAAATAATTTAATTTTCTCTATTCCCTTTCTGGTTAGGTTTATATCCAGGATTATGACTCTTACTCCGGGAGACATAATCACCACGGGAACTCCGGCTGGAATCGGCCCTATGTCTCCAGGTGATAGGGTTGACGTCCAGATTGAAGGAATAGGAACTCTTTCCAACACTGTCATGAAAATAAAACCGTAGTATTGATAAAAGCGGGGTCAGACTTGCATAACTTGAGTAATTGCGGGCATGTTTTTTTTTAATTGTAGGGGCTTGATTTATTGTAGGAACTTGATTTTTCTTGTGTAGGGGCTTGATTCATCAAGCCCACCTTTTAAAATATATCAATGATTGAAGGCTAATGAAGGGGCTTGATTTTTCAATCGTGCACTTATGGTGCAGGATTTGGTTTATCTTGAGCAAAGGCTTGATTTCTTGTAGGGGCTTGATTTATCAAGCCCACCTTTTAAAATATATCAATGATTTATAATTAACGCAGGGATTTGATTCAATAAACCCATAACAATGGGGAACAACGGGATCAGGCAAGCAAAACTAGAGTAAAGCGGGCATGTTTTTTTTAATTGTAGGGGCTTGATTTATCAAGCCCACCTTTTAAAATATATAAAATGATTTAAAGCTAACGCATGAGCATGATATATCTTATGCAGGGGTTTGATTCAATAAACCCGCTCTTATAGAAGGTGCTTGATAGGCAAGTTGCTTTTTCACTTTTTTCTGGTTACACTTTTCTCACCAGTTATATAATAATGAGCAGATGAGATGGAAAAGAAGTGATGAACGAACTTCACTGAATAGACCACTTTCTTTCTCCGGCTTATCTCACTTTAATTAGAAGGAGGTTTAAATGCAAATTTTTTTGGACACGGCTGATTTAGATCAAATTAAGGAGGCAGCACGTTGGGGAATATTAGACGGGGCCACAACCAATCCTACTCTGGTCTCCAAAGAGAGTTTAAAATTTGAGGATTTAATAAAGAAAATCTGCAAAATTGTACCGGGCCCCGTGAGTGTCGAATGTGTTTCGACAAAGTCTAAAGATATCATTAAAGAAGCGAGAGACTTGGTCAAGCTAGCCGACAATGTAGTCGTGAAGATACCGATTTGTGTGGAAGGTCTTAAAGCGATTAAAGTGCTATCAGGGGAAGGAATCAAGGTTAATACAACCTTAATATTTTCTCCAAACCAGGCTCTTCTGGCAGCTAAAGCAGGGGCAAGATTTGTAAGCCCTTTTGTTGGCCGTCTTGATGATCTTTCTCACCAAGGAATGGACTTGGTGGATGAAATAGTAACCATATTTAATAATTATGGATTTGAGACAGAAGTGATCGTAGCCAGCATAAGGCATCCCCTTCACGTTTTGGAGGCTGCCTTAATGGGAGCAGACATTGTTACCGTTCCCTTTGCTGTTTTGGAGAAAATGGTGAAGCATCCCTTAACCGATATCGGGATAGAAAATTTCTTGAAAGATTGGAGTAAAGTCAAACGCTAGATAATAAATATCCAATCGAGAGAGAATAAAATGACTATCGAAAAAAAGTTAGAGAAGCTCAAAGAAAAAACAAAAGCAGCTGAATTGGGAGGGGGCAAAAAGAGGATAGAGAAACAGCATCAAGCCGGGAAACTTACTGCCCTGGAGAGAGTAAATCTCCTTCTGGATGAAGGTTCTTTCCAGGAAATGGATAAACTTGTAGTGCATCAAAGTCGTGATTTCGGGATGGAAAAAAAGAGAATTTATGGGGATGGAGTTGTAACTGGTTATGGCACCATTGATGGGCGGAGGGTGTTTATTTTTGCCCAGGATTTCACTGTATTCGGAGGTTCTTTGAGTGGGGCAAATGCAGCAAAAATCGTGAAAATTATGGACTTAGCCCTCAAAGGAGGCGTTCCTATCATCGGCCTCAATGATTCTGGAGGCGCTCGCATTCAGGAAGGTGTGGCGAGCTTAGGAGGATATGCCGACATCTTTTTAAGGAATGTTCTTGCTTCTGGGGTCATTCCCCAGATCTCAGCTATCATGGGACCTTGTGCGGGAGGCGCTGTCTATTCACCAGCCATAACCGATTTTGTTATCATGACAAAAGATATCAGCAATATGTTCATCACAGGGCCGGATGTGATTAAGGCAGTGACCCAAGAAGATGTTACCATGGAAGAATTAGGAGGAGCAGACACCCACAACGCAATAAGCGGTGTTGCTCATTTTGCGGCTGATGATGAGAATCATACCCTGGCTTTGATCCGAGAGCTTATCTCTTTTATTCCTGATAATAACATGGAAGATCCTCCCTTGAAGGAAACATCTGATCCTTCAGACAGGACAGATGAGGAGCTGAATTTTTTGGTTCCTGATGATCCCAATAAGCCCTATGATATTAGGAAGATCATAAGCGAAGTTTTGGATGACAAGTATTTCTTCGAGGTTCAAGCCCATTATGCCAAAAACATAGTGATTGGTTATGGCCGTCTGGGGGGAAGACCGGTAGCAGTCGTCGCCAATCAGCCAGATCATCTGGCCGGTGCTCTGGATATCAATGCCTCGGATAAGGCAGCTAGATTTGTTCGTTTCTCTGACGCCTTCAATATACCTCTAATCACATTTGAAGATGTACCTGGATTTTTGCCCGGTATTGCCCAGGAACATGGCGGAATAATCCGTCATGGAGCAAAACTCCTCTATGCTTTTGCCGAGGCTACAGTGCCCAAGATAACTGTCATAACCCGGAAGGCTTATGGAGGAGCCTATTGCGTTATGGCTTCCAAGCATATTAGAGCAGATATCAATTATGCTTATCCTACTGCTGAAATAGCCGTCATGGGTCCGGAAGGCGCTGTTGATATCGTTTACAAGCGCGAGCTGAGTAAAACAAAAGATCGGGCGAAGCAGAGAGAGTCAAAAGTGGAAGAGTTCAGGCAGAAGTTTGCCAATCCTTACATTGCCTGTGAGCTCGGCTATCTTGATGAAATTATCGAGCCGAAATTTACGAGGCCAAAACTCATTGCTGCCTTGGAGATTTTAGAAAACAAGAGGGATAAGAATCCTCCCAAAAAGCACGGAAACATTCCGCTATAAATATGCAGGGGCCTGATTCATCAAATCCGCGATTGATTGATTCTTGTGTAGGCGCTTGATTCATCAAGCCCACCTTTTACAATATATGTAATGATTTGCAGGAAATGCGGGAACTTGATTCATCAAGCCTGCACTTTGATAAATCAAAATAAAAGGAAGGCCGGGAAGAGATGAAAATGGCTGTAGGGGCTTGATTTTAATTTGTAGGGGCTTGATTCATCAAGCCCACCTTTTAATGTAGAAAGGATTTGATTCATTAAACAGAGATACAGGATGATATGAAAGAGAACGTCATTGCGAGCGACCGGAGGGAGCGCGGCAATCTCATCTCTTTTTTAAAAAAGAGAGCAATATAAAAAACCAGAAAGCCAGGGAACGAGAAAAGAGAAAAATGGCCAAAATGTTCAAGAGGGTCTTGATTGCCAACAGAGGCGAAATTGCTGTCAGGATAATCCGCGCCTGTCGTGAGTTGGGCATTGTTCCTGTGGCCGTATATTCAGAGGCAGACCGGAAAGCCCTTCATGTAAGGCTGGCTGAGGAAGCCTATTATATTGGTAAATCAGAACCATCCCGGAGTTATCTCAATATCGAAAAAATAATTGAAGTCGCAATAATGAGCAAATCTGAGGCTATCCATCCCGGCTATGGATTCCTGGCTGAAAATCCTGGCCTAGTGGCAAGATGCGAGGAAGAAGGGATTGTCTTTATTGGACCTCCCTCTGAGCCTATGGAAATCATGGGGAATAAAACCACTTCCCGGACGAGGATGACCAAAGCCGGAGTGCCGGTTATCCCGGGTACTTTTGAGCCCTTAAAAGATGAGAAAGATTTAATGGAGAAAGCTGAAAAGGTAGGTTTCCCTGCCCTGCTTAAAGCAACGGCTGGCGCTGGAGGCAAGGGATTGAGGTTGGTGAGGAAAAGGAAAGACCTTCTCTCGTCATTCAGATTAGCCCGGTCTGAAGCAAAAGAGAGTTTTGCTGATCCTTCCATCTACATCGAGAAATATCTCGACGAGCCACATCATATCGAGATTCAAATCCTGGCTGACAATTTTGGGAATATTGTTTATCTGGGCGAAAGGGAGTGTTCTATTCAAAGACGATACCAAAAAGTCCTGGAGGAAACACCCTCTCCTTTCATTGATAATGAGATGCGGGAAGAAATGGGGCGGATTGCTGTGAAAGCAGCAGCAGCGGTGAACTACAGGAATGCCGGAACGGTAGAGTTTATGGTTGATAAAAAGAAAAATTTTTATTTTTTAGAAATGAATACCAGGCTTCAAGTGGAACATCCAATCACAGAAATGGTAACGGGCATTGATCTTGCCAAGAGCCAGATTGAAATAGCAGCAGGCTTTCCGTTAAGTATTAGCCAGGAGGATATAAAGCCCAAAGGATTCTCGCTGGAATGCCGAATATATGCCGAGGATCCGGAAAATGATTTCATGCCTTCCCCCGGGAAAATAATTCATCTCCGAACCCCTGCGGGAGGATTGGGTGTTCGGGATGATAACGGAGTCTACCAAGGATATGAAGTGCCTCTTGAGTACGATCCCCTGCTTTCCAAGCTAATTACCTGGGGAAGCACAAGAATTGAAGCCATTCATCGAATGCTCAGAGCATTATCCGAATACCAGGTCTATGGTATAAAAACCACGATTCCTTTTTTCAGACGGATTCTTCTTCACCCGGAATTCCTTGCGGGCGATTACAATACCCATTTCATCGCCAATCTGGAGAAAGAAAGAGACGGGGGAGAGCCAGAAGAGAAGGTAGTGGCCTTGATAGCAGCAGGAATAAAAACTTATGCGGAGAGAAAATCAGGCCCTTCGTCTGCACCCAAAAGAAAAGAGAGCAATTGGAAATTTCAGGGAAGATTACAAAACTTTTCCGACAGGCTGTAAAATGAATTTTTCACTTTGGCTTGACGATAAAGAGTTCACGCTAAGCTTAGAAGAAAAAGTAAAGAATGATATTCTGGTTTCTCTCGGGAAAAGAGAATATCATGTTTCAGTTGAGTTTTTGAGCTCCGATGAGATTCTTCTGAATATAGACGGCAGAATTCACAACGTTATAATCAATTCAAATTCTTCATCTCATTCTGTTTATGTGAATGAACGATTTTTCAAGATAGAGAAAAAGTCTGTTTCGCAGATTTTAGGAAGGAAGGGAGCAAAGCTCAAGAAGAGAGATGTCAAGACATCCATGCCGGGAAGAATAGTGAAGGTTTTTGTCGAAGAAGGGGAAGAAGTAAAGGAAGGCCAGGCTGTTTTAATCCTGGAGGCCATGAAGATGCAAAATGAGATTAAGTCCCCTCAACCCGGGATAATAACAAAAATAAATCCTGTGGCCGGTGATTCCGTGGAAGCCGGCTCCCTCCTCTTTTCTGTCGAATAGGAACGTAGGAACGGGGTCAGACTTGCAAAACTTGCGTTTTTTATTGCCGCCTGTTTTCCCTGGGAGGTCAGGCCTTTAAAAGTTGAGTTTTAATCTGCTTCTTACTTGAAGACCTTAGTTTATATGATTTTATTTTATCCCACAAAAAACTCAAGTTTTGCAAGTCTGACCCCATTAACTTTTTAAATTCCTCGGATAAATTGTTATATTCTTCCTTTTTTATATAGCCGTAGTTGCTGCCTTCGGTTAAGGATAAACCAGATGAATCCTCTGTATCGTATTTATTGATTGGTCTGTCGACGTAAAAGGCAAAGTTAGCGGCTGACCCCGCAAGGAGCTATATACAAGGCACTAACCGTGATACAATATAAAACTACCCTAAAATTTATATTTTTGGTAAATCAAATAATGTTATGATATCAGGTCTCGTTTCTGCCGAGTAATTAGAGAGTAATCATGAAAACACATAAAAAGCTTAGATTACTCGTCATTCTCTTTGTTATAATCCTCTTTTTGGCAGGATCAGGGGTGGTCATCAAAAATATTCTTCTTAACCGGATAACGAAAAAAATACAATCAACCTTTGAATACTCCCACCTTTACGTGTCTGTTTTCCCGCCTGTTCTCATTTTAGAGGATGTGAGAGCACGCACCACTTCCCCCCTTTTTTCTGCAAAAAGAATTGCTGTAAGGATCTCTTATGGATCGTTGTTAACCAGGGAAAGAGCCTTTAATGTTTCTATCGAACGCCCGATTTTAAGGCTCAATGGCACCTCTGCCGAAAAAGAGAAAGAAAACGGGAAAGTCAGTTTTTCTCTTCCTTTTTCGGTAGAAGCAGGATCGATAAAGGAAGGAGAGTTCTATTTCCTGGGAAAAGAAGTGAGTTTTCAGTCCAGGAATATAAATGCCCGTTTTTCCCAGAAAAAAGGTGATCTTTCTTTTCAAGCAGAAGCAGAGCAGAATATCTTATCACTGGACCCAACCCTGCCTCAGGTAGAGGGGAAAATAAATCTTTCTGTCCATAGACGCGGCAAAGAGATTATCATAAAAAAAATTGAGATCGATGGTTCTGATTTTAGCCTGAAAGCCAAAGGGAGCTTGCTCAATCCGCTAAACGCTGATTTACGCCTGGAGACTTCTTTGAAAACAAAAGCTTCATTCGTTGTCGACTTTCTTCACCTTCCTTTTGATTGGGAGGGGGAGATTGAAGGAGCAGGGATTCTTACCAGAAGCAGCGAAGGAATTGCTTTTAAAGGCAACTTTTCTAGCGAGAGTCTTGTCTTGAACAGAGTCTTCCTGGGAAAAGTAAACGGAGAAATCGATTTTAACGAAAAAGCAGCTAAAACTGTAGAGTTTAATATTCAGAAGAAATCAATGCCGCCTGAATTTGTAAGAATTCATCTGGAAGAAGATAGAATTTCGGGGGAAGCTGAAGGAGTTCACCTGGATCCTATAATTAATTATTTTTCCCTGCCCTGGCCCATAAAGTCTCCTGCCTGGGGAAGTTTCTCGATTGAAAACGAGAAACTTCAAGCGGTTGTAGAATTCAGGGAAGATGATTTCGAAATTGAGTCGGGTCGATTTCCTTTTGACGGCCTGGTCAAATTTAACTGGGACGGGAAGAATGAGCTTATATTTTCTTCTCAAGATCTTTCCTCTAGTTTTGGCCAGATTAACGTTGAAGGAAAAGCAGTAGTTGGGAAGGAGCTGGACATAACCATTCAAGTCGAGATCAAGGATGTAAAGCAGGCACGACAGTTTACATCTGTGATACTTTCACATAATTTCGACTTTCCCGAGATAAGAGGGAAGGGCAAGAGCAATATTCATATCTTTGGCCATTATGACCTTCCTCAGATTAAGGCAGATTTCGCCTTAACTCCCGGAGGCTATGATAGATTCGATGCAGATTCGATCGAAGGTGAAGTCGAGCTAATAGGGGATGAGTTTTTTGGGAGATTCAGGATAGATGACCCTTTCATGAAAGGGAAAATTAGTCTCTTTTCGAGCCCGGAAGAGCTGAAAGTTGATATTCAACTTGATAGAGGTCTTGTTGAAAGAATTTTCCCGGGTTTTGACATTGATTTTCCTCTCCAAGGAGAAGCTTCAGGAAATTTTGAGGTAAAACTGAAAAATGAGGATATTCAGCTTAAAAGTACCTTCTCCAGTTCATCGATGAAATTCGCAGGCAAGAACCTGAAAGACATAAGCGGAAAACTGGAATGGCAGGGTGATGCCCTTTCTTTCTCCGACCTTCAATTTCATTTACACGGGGGGATTGTAAAAGGAAACGCCAGTGTAGACCTAAGAGTTGAAGATTTCGACATCGATATCCGTGGAGAGGATATCGACCTCTCTTCTCTGTATGCTAACGTCAAAGGGAACCTGGGATTCAGCCTTAAGGGAAAAGGTGTCCTCGGTCAGGACTTGGCCCTGGGCAATTTTGAAATTAAGGATTTGCACTATATTCATCTTCAGAAAACCGAAGCGAGGGGACAGGCGAAGCTTGGCTACTCGGAAGGAAGGCTTGGTTTGGAGTTAAGCGGAAATTTCCTTCCAGGTAAAAATGAGTTTAATATTTCACTCGCACTCCCCATCCCTGTTGGTGATGAAATGTTTTCCGTCGATATAAGAGGAAGCGTCACCAATCTCGATCTCCTGCTCCCGTGGAAAGGGGCCAAGGGGCGCGTTAATTATCTGGGCGAAGTTAGAGGCGGAAAAGGTTCTCCTCAGATTAAAGGAGCTATTGATTTTCAAGGGTCGGTTTTTCCGCTGGAACGGTTTGCCCATGCTTTGAGAGATTATTCCGGGTTGATGTTTATTGAAAACAACAAGGTTTCTTTTCGCTCCCTTCAGGCCAAATTAGGCGGAGGTGATGTTCAGGCAAATGGTGAGTTGGAATTTGGAAACGGCAGGATTGAGAATATTGACCTTAAAATAGAGGGGAAAAATTTGCTTCTCTCTCCCTTAGAAAGGACAATGGCCTTGACTGATGGCTCTTTGAATCTGATAAAGGATTCTAATCGCTTTGTATTGGAAGGAGAGTTGTTAGCTCAAAAGCTTTCCTGGAGGCGTGAAGTTGATGAAGAATTTACTTTCTATTCAAGCCCTTATTATAATCCCCGAGAAGAGCCAGGTTTTTTTGATGACCTTACTCTGAACATTAGACTGAGAGCAGATGATAATGCGTGGATGGAGAACTCTTTGGGCACGGCTAGAGGCAGGTTTGATCTGACTCTAACAGGCAATGCGATAACGCCAGTGGTCTTTGGCGATATCGAGGTTATAGATGGGGAAGTGTATTTTCAGGATAGAAAATTTAGAATACTAAGCGGACGCTTGAGTTTTATCAATCCTGCGGCCATTGAACCTTATTTAAGCTTTAAAGGAGAAACATACGTCAAGGATTATAGAGTGACTTTTTCTCTTGATGGCCCGGTTGACCGCCTCACTCCAGAATTGAGCTCTTCGCCCCCATTACCACCAGAAGATGTCCTGGCTCTTCTCGCCTTAGGAGAGTCTTTCAAGCGCACTTATTCTTATGATACAAGCACACTGTTAACTACCTACTCTTTTGTGTCTTTTCAGCTTTCAGAAGAAGCAAAGAAGCGTGCTGAGGGCCTTTTCGTCATTGATCGCTTCAGAATCGATCCTTTTATCTTGGGTTCCTCTCCTGAGATGGCAGCTCGCTTGACTGTAGGGAAGAAAATATCGAGTAACTTTTTTATTCTTTATTCTGCCAATCTTAGAGCCCAAAGGGAGGAGATTGTGCGGTTGGAATGGGAACTGACGAATGACCTCTCTATTGTCGGAATGCGTAATGAAGAGGGCCGGATTAGCATTGATGTTAAAATTCATAAGAGATTTTAGCCTCGGAGAAAGAAAACAAGCACTATTTTTTCTCCTGTTCTTCTTTATTGTATTTTTACCCAGGGAATCTGTATCCCTGTCTCAAAAGCCCTCTTCTCTCATAGCCAAAATATCTATCCGGATTGACGGCCAACCAGATGATGAATCTATGGCAGGACTGATTCCTGTAAAGGAAGGAGAGGAGTTCTCTTTGAAAAAGATCACTAACAGCATTAAACAGATTTACAGGACCGGGCTTTTCTCTGATATTCAGGTTTTGAAGGAGGGAGAGCAGGAGATCCAGCTAACTTTTCTTCTTACCAGGCGGTTTTTTATCCGAAAGATTATTTTCAGGGGAAGACAGAAGGTCTCTCGTAAAGACCTAAAGAAAAGCTTGCTTTCTTTATCTGAGGGGAGTTTTTTCTCCGATGAGAAGATGGACAAAGCTGTTGGAGAATTAAAGGAAGCTCTAGCCAAGAAAGGCTATTTTCAGCCTGAGATCGAGGCTTTTGCCGAGAGGGATTCCAGAAGTCCTACGGTTATTGTGGTTTTTGAGATTCGTTCTGCCAAAAGGTACATTATCAAGAAAATTGCTTTTTCAGGAGAAAAGATTCTCTCTGAAGCTGAATTGAAGAAAAAAATGAAAATCAAGGAAGGGGACGCATACGTTCCTTCGGTTCTGGAGAAGGAGCTTACAAGGCTTAAAGAATTTTATGGCTCGAAGGGCTATAAAAGAACAGAGATTGATGTCGAAGACGTAAAATTTAATGAAAGGGAGCGGAGTACTTACCTTTTTTTAAGAATTATCCCTCATGAGAAGATAGAGATTGTTGTGGAAGGAGCGCAAGTTCCCTTGAGACTTCTGGAACCAATCTGGGAGCCAAGAATATTTGAAGAGTGGGGACTGGCCGAAGGAGAAGCAAAAATTATAGCTTACCTGAGGAAAAAAGGACGTCTTTTTTGCTCTGTCACTTCGTCCATTGAAAAAGTGGATAATGAGATGCGCGTTGTTTATAAAGTCAGCCCGGGCGAGAAATTTAAGATCAAGAATGTTTCTTTTGAAGGTCTGGAATATTTTACTCCTGAAGAGTTAAAAGAAGAGCTTGCCTCAGAGGCAAATGTTCTTTTTTCGAGCTGGATAGACGGGGAAAAACTGTTTGGGTTGCACGCGGAGATAGTATTTCTTTATAAGACCAGAGGATTTCCTGATGTAAGAGTAAATTTGAATTTTTTTCCGCAGGGGAAAACGGTAAGAGCCCATTTTTTTATCGAAGAGGGAGGCCAGGAGAAGATTGAAAAAATATCTTTTGAAGGAACAAACCTGTTTAATAAGGAAACCCTTCTTAAGCAAATAGGCAGTTTTGAGGGCGGATTTTTCTACCAGCCCAACCTCCAGAATGACATGGAAAGACTTGGTAATTTTTACCTGAACCAGGGCGTTAGAGGAACTGAAATCAGGGCCAGGATTGAAAGAATAGGAGAGAATCTTTTTTCTGTTTTTTTTGGTCTTAAAGAAGGGAAAAAAGTCAAGATTGATAGTATCGTGATTGCAGGTAATATTGTTACAAAAAGACGAACCATTATCAGAGAGCTTAGAGTAAAAGTGGGAGAATATGCTCACTTTGAACGAATACGAGAGTCGAAAAGAAGGCTTGAAAAGCTGGGTATTTTCACAGAAGTGAAAATTGAAGAAATTCCAATCTCTACTGAGAAGGAAAACTTGATCATCATCGTCAGGGAAGGTAAGAGAAATTATGCAGGGCTTGGTGTAGGATTGGAGACCATGAGCGAGCGCCAGACTTTTGCTCTCTGGAATAATCCGGTCAGGCTTAGGGGAACGGCCGAGTTTATCAAGAGTAATGTTTTAGGTTCAGCAGCTCAACTAAGCCTCGTCGGGCAATTCAGTCTTAAAGAAAGAAGAGGAGTTTTTTCCTGGGAACAGCCTTACTTTTTCGGGCTCCCCATGGAGGCCTATATGAATGCCTGGCTGGAAAGGGAAGAGCGGGAGAGCTTTACCTTCGACCGGCAAGGTGTGAGTCTCACAGCCATCAAGTCCGTTTCAAAGAATCTTTTGTTCCTGGCAACTATGAGGTGGGCCAGGACAAATTTTGTTACCTTACTGATCGAAGAATCAGAGGTTGACCGCCAGCATCGTCCTTTTTCTGCAACTTCTATCTCTGGCAGCCTCATCTGGGACAGAAGAGATGACCATTTTAATCCAGAGAAAGGCTCTTTTTTAAGTTTTGTCCTTGAAAAGGCCTTTCCTCTTCTCAAGTCTAAGTCAGATTATTTGAAAAGCTTCATCAAGTATAAGCAATTTATCCCTGTTTTTTCCGGTGTTACCTTTAGCGCCACCTCCCGCCTTGGCCTGGGAGGAGGCGGAAAACCTATTCCTGTTCACGAGAGGTATTTTGCCGGGGGCAGTAACTCATTCCGTGGGGCAAGGTTCGACCAACTGGGTCCAAAAGATCCGGTTTCGCAGAAGCCTGTTGGAGGAGAAGCCCTGTTTTTGTTAAACTTTGAACTGACATTTCCTCTGATCCCCGCGATTAATGATTTATCAGGGGCTCTTTTTTACGATAAAGGCAATGTTTTCGCGGAAATGAAGCATTTTAGCATGGCTGCTCTTCAAGATGCAGTGGGGATTGGAATACGGTATCGTACTCCCCTGGGTCCCGTACGATTGGAGGTAGGCTGGAATTTGGATGCAGAGAATGGAAAAACAAAGCCCTTAGTTTTTTTTACGATCGGAAATGTCTTCTAAAAATATGCCCAAAATGAGACGACTGAATATTTTTTCCCGGATTTTTTTCTTTCAATTAATTAAAATCATTTTTTTTCTTTTTATTGTTTACTGCTTTTCAGAAACAGTAGACCGGATAGTGGCTGTAGTCAACGAACAGGTCATAACATTAACTGATCTGAGGATTGCAGAGGCATTCGGCCTCCATGATGAAGAGCTCAAGGAAAGGTCTGGAAACCTTCGTCCGTTGATACTGGAGCGGCTGATTGATCAAAAAAATGTTATTGCTTTAGCAGGTGAAGAAGCCTTGGTAGAAAAGGAGGAGTTGGATTCTTTCCAGGCAAGAATAATTGAGAAATTGGGTAATGAGCAAGTCCGTAGAAAGCTTGAAGAGTTTGACCTGGATTGGGATGATTTGAGAGGTTATATCCAAGAGAAAATCAATTATCAAAAAATCATATCTCGGAAATTTGGCCAACGAATCATTGTGAGTTTAAAGGAAATCGAGGACTATTACAAACAGAGCTATGTCTCTTCTCAAAGAGAGAAGGGATTGGAGTCTCGACCGATGATGGAGATTCTCGACCTGCTTGAATCCCTTATCATCCAGGAAAAAGTTAAAACTCAGATTAATGATTGGATAAAAAACCTGAGGAAAAAGGCGGATATACAGCTATTATTGCAGGAAATATAGGCGCTTGATTCATCAAGCTGACAAAAAGGGGACAGGCTACTTTTCCGTTAAAATAAAGTATATAGAGCTGTTTCGGGGCTTGATTCAGCAAACTTACGATTGATTGATTCTTGTGTAGGGGCTTGATTCATCAAGCCCACCTTTTAAAATATATGCAATGATTTATAGTTGAGGTAGGCGCTTAATTCATCAAGCCTGCGATTGATTGATTCTTGTGTAGGGGCTTGATTCATCAAGCCCACCTTTTAAAATATATATATTGATGTTATATAATATCGAAAGGCAAATCATTAGCTGGCCTGAATTATTCATAAAAAATGCCGATTAATATAGATAGCTTCTTTTCGAATGAGTGTTTATCAGGATCTACAGCAATATCAGGATATCTTTTTGATATTACTGTAATTGCAGAAAGCATCGGCATTTTTTATGAATAATTCAGGCTAGTAAGGAGTTATGATGAGCGGTATGGCTTTTTTGTTTCCTGGACAGGGTTCTCAAAGAGTAGGTATGGGGAAGGATTTTTACGATTTTTCATCCCTTGCCCGGGAGATTTTTTTGAGGGCAGATGAAACTCTCGGCTTCAAGATATCGAAGCTCTGTTTTGAGGGGCCGGAGGAAGAGCTAAAACTGACTAAGAATACACAACCCGCTCTCCTCATCCTAAGCTTCGTTGCTTATGTCCTTTTGGGAAAGGAAGCTTTGATAGCAGCCGGGCATAGTCTGGGAGAATATTCGGCCCTTGTGGTGACTGGTTCTTTGAAATTTGAGGATGCACTTCTCCTTGTTCAAAAGAGAGGAATGTATATGCAGGAGGCTGTACCAGTGGGAATTGGGGCGATGGCTGCAGTGCTTGGCTGTAGTTATGAAGATATAGAAAAAGCTTTGACAAAGATAGAAAAAGGAGTTGTAGAGATAGCAAACTGGAACAGCCAGGAGCAGATTGTAATTTCCGGACATAAAGAAGCTGTGGATAAGGCTTTAGCTGTAATTAATCCACCCCGGTCTATCATTTTACCCGTGAGCGCTCCTTTTCACTGCAGGCTTATGAAGAGCGCAGAGGAAAAGCTCTCTTACGATTTGGATCAGGTGGAATTTAAAGGTCTGAAGTTTCCGATAATTACCAATGTGGATGCGAAAGTGATCCATAAAGGAGACGAAGCCAGAGATGCTTTGAAAAGGCAGGTCACGCAGCCCGTACTCTGGTTTAAATCAATGGAAATATTGCTCAAGGAGAAGGTTGACCTGTTCGTGGAACTGGGTCCAGGAAAAGTCTTATCAGGGCTGGCAAAGAGAATCAGCAGGAAATGGGCATCTCCTCCTACACTTTTAAATGTGGAAGATTCATTAACTCTGGAAAAAGTAAGAGAGACTATTTCAGGAATGCTTTGAAATTACACGGGGACCAAATCTTATATAATATTCTGCGGCAGAAATAGTCGCTATGGCTATAACCACCCAGAGGCCGATTTGAGAAATAAAGTTGAAGCGCCCTAGATATTCCTCTCCCAATATCAATAAGCATATAGTAGCTGCTTCTGAAATCATTTTGAATTTGCCAAGTCTTGAGGAAGCGATGTGGATTCCTTTGGAGGAGGCAATTGCCCTGAATCCTGTGACAGCTAATTCCCTTCCTAATATTATGACAACCATCCAGGCCGGGGCAGCGCCCAGTTCTACAAGGCAGATGAAGGCTGAGGCGATCAGCAGTTTATCTGCTATTGGATCTAAAATTTGCCCCAAAATCGTTACTTGCCCTCTCTTTCTTGCCAGTAGCCCATCAAGAGTGTCAGTCAGGGCGGCCAGAAGGAAGATGATGACAGCCGCGAGCTCTTTCCCTTCAAATTGACCAAGGAGCACGACAACCAAAACTGGGATAGAGAATATTCTCAGCATAGTGAGAAGATTAGGCAAATTCATTTTCAAGGAGATATACTATAGCCTGTCCGCATTGTCAAATGTGTTGCAGGGGCTTGATTTATCAAATCTGTGCTTTTAATTTTAGGAAAAAGGGGACAGGCCCCGTTTTTGTAAGAAAGAGGACATTCTCAACTTATGGACAGAACATCAGAAAATGGAGCCTGGCCCCTTTTTTCTTTAACCTGTCCTTTTTTTTCTTGAAAAATGGGATATGTCTGAGTATATTTGTCTAAGAGATATGGCTAAGAAAAATTCCTCCACACCGATGATGGAGCAGTATTTGCGGATCAAGAAGGATCATCAGGATGCTATTTTATTTTTTCGTCTGGGTGATTTCTACGAGATGTTTTATGAAGATGCAAAAATTGCATCTCCCGTAATGGAGATTGCGTTAACTTCGCGCCAGAAAATACCGATGTGCGGAATCCCTTATCATGCGGCTGATTTATATTTAGGCAAGCTTCTCAGGCGTGGTTTTAAAGTAGCTATCTGCGAACAAGTTGAGGATGCAAAGCTGGCAAAGGGAGTGGTGAAGAGAGATGTGATAAAAGTTTTAACTCCGGGAACCGCTGTTGAGTTGGAACTTGAAGGCGCTAATGAAAGCAATTATATTGCCAGTTTGTTTCTAAAAGATAAGGGTTGGGGATTGGCTCTTATTGATTTAGCCTCTGGTCAGATGAGAGCTGCTCAAAGCGATTCTCAGGATAAGAGGATGCTGCCTGACGAGCTCTTCAAGGTTTCGCCAAGAGAGATTGTCTTCCCAGAGGGAGAGGAAAAACATGTCATCGAGATTCTCTCCAGCCACAACATGATTTCTACCCTGAAAAGCCCTCTGGAGGATTGGGCTTTTGATTTTTCTCAAGCGAAAAATATTTTGGAGGGTCATTTCAAGGTCAAATCTTTGGCAGGTTTTGATCTTGCCGACAAAGACATGGCAGTTTCAGCGGCCGGCGCTCTTCTTTATTATCTTAAGAAAGTAAGAAAGGATTCCCTTTCCTTGATCGATAAAGTCTCTTGCGCGCAATCAGGCACAGAGATGATCCTTGATGCTGCGACCATAAAAAACTTAGAACTCATGAAAAACTTGAGGGATGGAGGAAGGAAAGATTCTCTGCTTGATATTATCGACTTCACGGTGACTTCCATGGGTTGCAGACTTATCCGCAACTGGCTTCTTCAGCCTCTCCTCAGCTGTGTGGATATAGAAAAAAGGCTGGATGCCGTTTCAGAGTTTCTCAGCTGTACGATAGAGCGCAAAGAATTAAGAGAGGGAATGAAAGAAATATTCGATTTAGAGCGGCTCAAAGGAAAAATTTCCCTGGCTGTGGCTCACGCTAGAGATTTGGTTTCATTGAAAAAATCACTTTTGCCTCTTCCCCAAATTAAAAACATGATTAAGCCTTTTTCATCAAAGGCGATAAAAAAGATTTACAAGTTCTGGGATAACGCTCAGGATCTCGTAGAGTTGATTGACAGGGCCATACTGGAAGAGCCTGCTTTTTTGCTGACTGAAGGAAGAATAATAAAGGATGGGTACAATTCAGAACTTGATGAGTTCAGAAAATTGAGCCGTTCCGGAAAAAGCTTTATCACTTCCCTTGAGAAGAAAGAAAGAGAAAAAACAGGAATTTCATCCCTTAAGATCCGTTTCAACAAGGTCTTTGGTTACTATATTGAAGTCACCAAGACCAACTTATCCCTGGTTCCTGCTGATTATATTCGGAAACAGACCCTTGCTAATTCTGAAAGGTACAGCACTCCTGAACTTAAAAAATACGAAGAGGAAGTCCTGAGTGCTGAGGAGCGGATAGTGGATTTGGAGTACAATCTTTTCCTCGAGATAAGAGAAAAGATTTCCAAGGAAACCACCCGCCTCCAGAAAATTGCCTCTGATGTGGCTCGGCTGGATGTTCTTTCTTCACTGGCTGAGTTAGCGTCCATACGCAACTATCGTCGTCCCAAGATGAACAAAGGAGAGAAGATAAGCATTGTGGAAGGGCGGCATCCTGTTATCGAAGTCACCAATGAAGATCCGTTTATACCCAATGATACATATCTGGATAGAGCGGATGATCAAATTCTGATCATCACTGGTCCCAACATGGGAGGGAAATCCACTTACTTGAGACAGGTCGCCTTGATCTGTATTCTGGCTCAGATGGGCTCCTATGTGCCTGTCAAGGAAGCTGAGATGGGTACGGTGGACCGCATTTTTACACGTATAGGAGCTATGGATTTTTTAAGCGTGGGTCAGTCCACTTTCATGGTGGAGATGCTCGAGACAGCGAAGATATTAAACAACGCTACAGAGAAAAGCTTGATCCTGCTTGACGAGGTTGGGAGGGGTACGAGCACTTTCGACGGCCTCAGCATTGCTTGGGCGGTGGCTGAATACCTCCATGAAAAGGAAGAAATAAAGGCCAAAACCTTGTTTGCTACCCACTATCATGAATTGACTGAGCTGGCCTTAACTTTAAATAGAATCAAAAATTATCATGTTTCGGTTAAAGAGTGGAAAGATGATATTATTTTCCTGAGGAAGATAGTTTCCGGTCCTTCGAACCAGAGTTATGGCATTCATGTGGCCAAGCTTGCCGGAATTCCCCGGTCTGTTGTGGATAGAGCCAAGGAGATCCTTTTTAATTTGGAGAAACAGGAGCTCGATGATTCGGGACTCCCGAGGCTTGCCTACCGGTCTTCGAAGGAACGGGATAAAGCCCAGTTTCTTTTATTCAAAGATGATAGAAAACAGGAGCTGTTAAAAGATATTGAAGATGAAATAGAAAAGTGCGATATTTCTGAGCTTAAGCCTCTGGATGCCCTGAATTTTCTCAGCCAGCTAAAGGAAAAGATTAAAAAAATAAACGATAAAACGTAGAAAATTTTATTTATCAGATTGAATCGTAAGGAATTAAGGGGGGGGCTTAATGCTTTTCTGAATCGTCTTCACGTTCGCGGATTTCTTCCTTCACTTCATCTTCGAAAGCATCTTCATATCCCTGGTCTTCTTCAAAAGGGGCTTCTCCTTCTTCCTTTTTTCGCTTCTCCAGAGCATCGTCATATTCATCTTTGTTTTCGTAGCGTCTTAAAAAATTAGAACCTGTATCGCTGTAGAATAGCTCTAGATAATCATCCTCGATCATGCAAAAGATAGACTTACTGTGACCTGTTTGGAGGTTGCCCACTGTTTCCGCAACCTTTGCTGCATTTTTTAGGGCATCTAAAGTCAGCCAGCTCAAAATTTCAATTTCTTCCATTGGTACCTATAAGAAAAAATATCAACTTTTAATAAATTGTCAAGAGAAAAAAAATAGAAAAAATTAAAAAAAGTTTCGCGGTCAGACAGGAAGAGTCATCCCCACCCTGTGAAAATAGCTATATATTCAAAGATAAAGTAATGCTGTAGAATTTGAGAAATTATTCGATTTCGAATATATTAATCTCTTATCACGATTGAAAAAATAAGGAAATAAACCTATGAAAGAAGACGTTCAGAAAGCATTAGAAGAAATCAGGCCCCATCTCAAGGCAGACGGAGGAGATGTGGAGCTTGTGGATGTTACAGAGGATGGAGTGGCCAAGGTCAAGCTCTTGGGAGCCTGCGAGGGATGCCCGATGAGGGAGATGACTCTAACCCAGGGCATTACACGCTTCATAAAAAAGAAGGTCCCTCAGATAAAAGAAGTCCAGACTGTTTAGGCTGTAGTTTATAAAAAAGGCAAATTGATTGACCAGGCTGCAGCAGAATCAATGAATATTCCATTTGACAAAGAATTTTAAAACTAGTAAACAGAGGAGAAATAGGGAAGAGAAACATATGAAAAAAGGAAGAATGCTGATTTCAACGGTTGCCTTCTTCTACTTTAAGCTATAGATTCTGAAAAAAGCAATGAAGATAAGGAAAGCTCTCATTCCCGCGGCAGGTTTCGGTACTCGTTTTCTACCTGCTACCAAATCTCAACCAAAGGAGATGCTATCGGTTGTGGATAAGCCCCTTATCCAGTACGGCGTGGAGGAAGCTGTTCAGTCAGGAATCGAAAATATTGGCATTGTAATTAGCCGGGGGAAATCGTCCATCGAGGATTATTTTGACAGAAGCCCGGAGTTAGAACAGTTTCTGGAAGAGAAAGGGAAGACTGATCTTTTAGAACAGGTTAGAGGAATTGCAGGTCTTGCAGAATTCTGCTATATCCGCCAGAAAAAAGCCCTTGGTTTGGGGCATGCCATCCTCATGGGTGAAAGTTATATTGGCCAAGAACCCTTTGCGGTGCTCCTTCCTGATGATATATTCGACTGTCCTACGCCCTGCACAAAGCAGCTGATTGATGCTTATTCTGAGCTTGGAGCTTCGATTATTGTCCTCGGGCGCGTGGATGAGGAAGGGACAAAAAAATACGGTATCGTCAAGCCTAAACAGATTTCAGAAAGGGTGTTTCAAATTGAAGATATGATTGAAAAGCCCGGTCCGGAGAGAGCCTTTTCTGACCTTGGTATTCTTGGAAGGTATGTTTTTCACCCTGATATTTTCGAGGCAATCAAAAAGACCGGTCCTGATAAAGGAGGCGAAATCCAGATAACGGATGCCATAAAGATCCTTCTTGAGACGAAGCCTGTCTATGGGTATCTATTTGAGGGAAAGCGCTATGATGCCGGGGATAAACTGGGCTTTTTAGAAGCCAGCATCGATCTTGCCTTGAAGAGGCCAGAGTTTGGCCAGAAGCTGCGGGAATATCTTAAATCACATTCGTAGGTCTTGATTCATCTCTTGCAGGGGCTTGATTCATCAAACCCACATTTTTGTCATGTAGTTTTTTGTAGGGGCTTGATTTATCAAGCCCACCGTTTGTCATGTATATAATTATTTTGCAGGTGCGATTTATCAATCCTTGGCTGGTTCCGGCAGTTGAAGAGAAAGGTGTGGCGAGGGACGGAATTGAACCGCCGACGCAGAGATTTTCAGTCTCTCGCTCTACCGACTGAGCTACCTCGCCATTTATTTGGAGACAATTATTTTGATCGCTTTTAAGTATAATTTTGCTCTAGTGTAAAGTCAATTATTAAGTTATTTCCTCCTGTTTTGTTTCTGATGCTTGATGAATCAAGTTCCTGCATTGATTATAAATCATTGAATATATTTTAAAAGGTGGGCTTGATGAATCAAGCCCCTACGAAAGATAGATCAAATCCCTGAAGATCTTATGGTCAAGAAGGATTTTGCTTCCTTTCAGTTCCATATTTTGTTAGAATAATTTCCAAATTTCAGGCGGTGAGGGGATTTAGAGGAAAGAGCTCTTCAAAATAAAGAGCGAAGCATGGAAACTTAAATGAAAATTGCAGCAGTGCTTCCGCATGTGGAAATTTATGGAGGTATAAGACGATACCTTGAAATCGGAAACGAGTTCGCGAGCAGAGGTTATTATTTTGTCCTTTTCCATCCTGATGGGAGCAAACCCGAATGGTTAGAGTTTAAGGGCATAACAAAGCCTTTCTCTTCTCTGGGCGAAGAAGCTTTCGACATTGGGCTCTGCAGTGAATATTCTGTTTTGCCCTATTTTGAAAAATTAAACGCCAGAGAAAAAATATTTTATTTTTTACTGCAGGGACATAAGCAGGAAAAAGAGGCAATAAAGAAGAATTATATTTTTTTTGGAAATTCTGAAGGCCTCTGCCGTCATCTTGAGAAAAAGTACAATATTTCCTGTTTCAGGATTCCTGGCGGAGTGAATCCCCAATTCTTTTTTCCCGCAAAAGAGCGGGAAAGAGAAAGAAATGAGTTCATAGTTCTCTGTTATGGGCGTATTTACAAAAAGAGAAAGGGTATTCAGCATGTCATTCGTGCCGTAGAAGGACTCTACAAGGAATATCCTCGCCTTAAACTTGTTTTTTTTGATAGTTTAGTGGGCGAAGATAGAAGAGACCCTCGCCTTATGATTAAATCCCCTGTCCCTCATGAATTTCACCTGAATTTACCTCAAAGCAAAATGGCCTGGCTCTATTCACAGGCGGACATTTTTGTGAGTGCTGAGAGACGGGCGGGATGGTCGAATACCACAGCAGAAGCTATGGCCTGTCAGATTCCGGTTGTTTGCAGCCGGAGTGGGACTCGAGATTTTGCCTTTCACAACAAAACCGCATTGGTTGTCCCCTTTCCTCATCCTCTTTTGTTGCGCCACCAAATCAAAAAACTCCTTAAAGATGAAGAGCTTCGTCTTCGAATCGCCCGCGCCGGATACGAGAAAATACAGAAATATTCCTGGTCAGCTTTGGCCGATCGATTGGAGAAAATTTTTAAGGAACTTGTAAAATTGAATTAGGGAATTCGTTGTGATATTCTTTTAATCGGAGGAAACTGAATGAAAGAGAAAGAACTAAAGGAACTTCTTTTAAAAAAAGACGAAGTATTCAGAAAAGCCCATAAACAACACATACAGCTTGAAAAGAAACTCGAGAAGCTAAAGCAGAAGGATTTTCTGACTGAAGTGGAAAATATGGAAGAAAAAGAGTTGAAGAAAAAGAAGCTTTTTCTTAAGGATAAGATGTATTACTTGATGATTGAATACAGAAAAGCCCATAAATAATTCAGCTATTGAAATAATGAGGGAGACAAAAAAGCCAAGGATTGCCTTGATCGGGTCAGATTCTATGCGCGGGAAAGAGATAAAAAATGTCTTAAGCCAGAAGAAGTTTCCTCTTAAGGATATAGACTTCTTCGACCCAGATGTGGAAGAAGAATACAGCAAGCTGACTCAATTTCGGGGAGAACCCAAAGTAGTCCATCATCTTGATAAGGAGTCTCTCTCAGGCTGTGATTTGGTTTTTCTAGCGGCAGATAAAAAAGTGAATCAGGCATTTGGGACTCTTGCTAACAAACAAAAATTTAAGGCAATCGATTTGAGCGAGACATTTAATGCTGAAGAAAAAATTCCTGTCGTTGTGGCCGGAGTGAATGATGAGATTGTTTTGAAAAAAAGACCCGGCCTTATTGCCAATCCTCATCCTGTGACTGTTGTCCTTTCTCATCTCTTTCACGTTGTCCTCAAGGAATTTGGGCTTTTGAAGGCCGTTTCTTTCGTCCTTCAGCCTGTTTCAGCGTACGAGGAATCCGGCATCAAAGAGCTGGCTGACCAGAGTTATGCTTTCCTGAACAGCTCCTCTCTTTCAAAGAAAGTGTTCAAGGAGCAGATTGCCTTTAATTTTCTCTCCAATACTGAGAAGGCCGATAAAAATGGTTTTTCTTCTGTTGAAAAACAAATCACCTCAGAGATACGAAGAGTTCTTCATCCTCGTCGTTTTCTCCTCTCATTGTCCATCATTCAAGCCCCCGTGTTCCATAGCTATTCGCTTATGAGCTATTTAGAATTGAAGAGAAAAACCGATATCCAGGGCTTAAAAAGTATTTTTAGGAAACATTCCTTTTTAAAGCTTTTCCCTCCGACGCTTTCCAGTCCTGTTTCGGTGACAGGAGAAGATAAAATTTGTATCGGTCAGATAAAAAAAGAAGAGTCGTTTCCCAATAGCTTTTGGATCTGGACAGTCGTGGATAATTTAACTCGGGGCTCAGCTTTGAATGCGTTTGAGATTGCAGAGAAAATTTTCTCTGGGCCTCCGGTTTAAAGAATGAAAGAAATATTGCAGCTTTTCAAACTCACTCTTGGAGAGAAAAAGAGGCTCTCTCTCGCCTTTTTATTTAGCTCATTCGTTGCTTTTTTTACATACGTATTTATCAATTTAATCCAGCCTATCATAGATAAAATGTTCCTTCAGCGTGCCGGGCCGGCAGCTGGGGGAAAAGAAGGTCTTATAGGTTTTGTTTTTAAGAAAGTCCGGGCTGCCGAGGAGCAATTCATTTGGATTATTCCTTTGCTCCTGGTTATTGTTATCTTTGGTAAAGGATTGTTCACTTTTCTTTCCTCCTTTCTTATGAGGTCCATCGGATATAAAATCGGCAAAAAATTGAGAGATGATCTTTTTGGACATATCATCTACCAGTCTTCGGATTTTTTTGACTATAAATCCACGGGTGATTTGATGTCCCGTTTAACAAATGATGTTGATAGAATCCAGGTCGCAGTCGCAGGAAGCATGGGTGATCTAATCCGGGAAATGTTTATTCTTCTTGCCCTTCTTGTTTATATATTTATCACTGATTGGCGTTTGGCTCTGATATCTTTTGTCATAGCTCCGGTAGCTGTTATCCCCCTGGCACTCTTCAGCCGTCAACTCAAAAAAAAGGGGCTACTGTGTCAGGAAAAGATGGCTCAAATCTACAATCTTCTCCATGAGGCTATTACAGGTAACAAGATCGTCAAAGCTTTCACCATGGAAAAGTTTGAAATAAAAAAGTTTTCTCAGGCCACGTTGAACTATTTCAAAACAAGCCTTAAACTGGCCTTGACAGGAAGTTTCACATCCCCCTTTATGGAATTTCTGGGTGGTGTCGTCGCTGCCTTCGTCCTTGTCCTGGGTGCGACGAAGATAGTCCAGGGACACATAAGCCCTGGCGATTTTGTTTCTTTTGTCGTGGCAATTTTTTATTCCTATACACCCATCAAGCGTTTGAGTAGGGCAAACAACTCCATCCAGCAGGGAGTGGCCTGTTATGAAAGAATACAGGAGATTCTAAATAGCAAATCTCAAATTGTAGAAAATCCCAAGGCTTACCCCCTTCCTCCTGTTAAGGGAAGCGTAAAGTTCGAAAATGTCTCCTTTGGCTACAACGAGATGGTGCCTGTGCTTCAAGAAGTCAGTTTTGAAGTCATGCCCAATGAAACCGTTGCCCTTGTTGGATTGAGCGGGGCGGGGAAGACGACCATCATCAATCTTCTTTCCCGTTTTTATGATTCTACTTCGGGAAAAATTACAATAGACGGTATTGATATCCGGGAAGTAAGTCTTCCCTCTCTTCGATCCCAAATCGGGCTTGTTACCCAGGAGCTCATTCTCTTCAACGATACGGTACGAAATAATATTGCCTACGGTCTGGAGGATATTTCCCTGGACGAAATCAAGGAAGTAGCTAAAGCGGCCAAAGCCCACGATTTTATAATGAAGCTTCCTAAAGAGTATGAAACTATCACAGGAGAAAAGGGAACTCTGCTTTCCAGCGGGCAGAGACAGAGGTTGGCGATTGCCAGAGCTTTACTCAAAAACCCTCCTATTCTTATTCTTGATGAAGCCACATCGGCTTTAGATTCTGAATCAGAGAGATTAATCCAGATTGCTATGGACAACCTTATGAAGAACAGAACAACTTTTGTTATAGCCCACCGGTTGTCTACTGTAAGGCGTGTAGACAAAATTTTTGTACTTGACAATGGTGGAATTACCGAGATTGGCACACATGAGGAGCTCTGCAGGAAAGACGGAGTTTATAAAAAATTGTATGATTTGCAGTTTTTAGAAAAGGAGGAAGCGGTACCTTGATACAGAGTATGACTGGATTTGCAGAGAAGAAGTTTGATTCTAAGACTCTCTCGGCTAAGATCAGTATAAGAAGCTTAAACCATCGGTTCTTGGATTGGAGTTACCGAGGGGCTCAAATTGGCGAGGTAGAAAACAAGCTCAGAGCCATCTTTCAGAGGAAACTTCACAGAGGACGGATTGAAGTTTTCTTTGAATTGAAATATCTGGACCCTTCTTTCTGGGAACTTCGCATCAATGAAGATTTGCTTCAGAAAATACTTACTTCTCTTGACAAACTTTCTCTTCGGATGGGAAAAAAGGTGGATTTTTCAGTGGAGAATATGTTTAGTCTGCCTAATGTCGCAGAGTTCAAGAGAAAGAATCTCAGTGGGGAAGAAGCGGCTTTCCTGGAGAGTAGTTTTGAGAAAACATTGGATGATGTTGTGAGGATGAGGAAAAGAGAAGGATGGGAAATAGGGAAAGAGATTCGAAAGCATCTTCAGAATATAAAGCAGGGTGTAAACCGGATCGAGAAACTAATCAAAAAACAGCCTTTTTTCATTCGAGAGAGATTGAAGAAGCGTTTGAAAGAGTTGAAACACGAAGCTCCTCTTTCAGAAAGAAAGATTGCCGAGGAGGCTTCCTATTTTGCTCAGCGATACGATTTGACAGAAGAAGTAGCGAGGTTGAAATCTCATTTGGATTATGTCCTTGACCTTCTTTCTCCAGGAAAAGAGGAACCTGCGGGTAAAAAGCTGGATTTTATCGCCCAGGAAATTTACCGGGAGGCTAACACCATAAATTCTAAATCCCAGGATATTAAAATAATCAGAGGGATTTTAGCCATAAAAGGAGAAGTGGAAAGTATACGGCAGCAGGTTCAGAACATAGAATAGAAATGAAAAAAGAAAAAAAAGGGGACAGGCTACTTTTTCTGTATGAACTGTTCGCGAATAGAAACCGTCCTTTTCATTCTGTTCCCTTAATTCAAAAAAAAGTAGCCTGTCCCCTTTTTTAGGGAAGGAGAGATTTTATGCTTTTTATCATTACTGGCCCGTCTGGATGCGGAAAGACCACTCTGGTTAAGCAAGTTATGGGAAATGTGAAAGACGTCCAGTTTTCAGTTTCCCATACAACCCGCAAAAAAAGAAACTCAGAGAAGGAAGGCCGGGATTATTATTTTGTGGCAAAGTCTGAATTTGAGCAGATGATTAAAGAGGAGAAACTGGCTGAATGGACTGTCATCCATGGGAATCATTACGGGACTTCCAAGAGAGAGATAGAAAAGAAAGGAACCAGGGGGGATCTTTTCCTGGACATAGATGTTCAAGGTGCCCAGCAGATGAAATCAAAATTAAAGAGAAGCGTATTCATCTTTATCCTGCCGCCCTTATTCGAGGAGCTTAAAGCGAGGCTTGAAAAGAGAGGCCAGGAAAGTCCAGGTTCGATAGAGGAAAGGCTTGAGGTTGCCAGAAAAGATATCAGGTTTTATCCCGATTTCGATTATATCATCATTAATGCCGAGCTGAAAAAAGCTTCGAAAGAGCTGGAAGCAATTATTTTAAGCACGAGATGCCGCCTCGACATTAAGAAAAAAGAAATTGTTCCCATTCTCCGTAGTTTCTCCGAGGATAGATAAGAGGTTAAGATGGCCAAAATAACATTAGGAGTGTGTTCCTCGGTGAGCCTGTATAAAGCTTGTGAAATAATTCGCGGCTTCCAAAAAGAGAAGTTTCAGGTTCAAGTTATCCTGACAAAAAATGCTTCCCGCTTGATTTCTCCTTTGCTTTTTAGTGCTCTCTCCGGACAAAAAGCTCTTGTAGATCCATTTGATGAAGAATATCAGGACGAAATTCCTCATGTGGACCTGGCGAAGGAGACATCCCTTCTGCTCGTTGCCCCAGCCACAGCAAACATGATTGGAAAGTTTGCTTCCGGCGTAGCTGATGATTTTTTATCGACTTTCTATACTGCTTCCAATTGTCCTGTTCTTATCGCTCCTTCGATGAATGAGGCCATGTATCTTCATCGACAAACTCAGGAGAATATCCAGAAACTCAGGGCAATGGGAGTAAGATTTGTCGAGCCAGAAAAGGGATATTTGGCCTGTAAAGATATAGGATGGGGGAGGTTAGCAGCTCCTGAGAAGATTGTTGAAGAAGGGCTGAGATTGATAAAGAAGAGCGCCAGCTTAAAGGGCAAAACGGTTTTAGTCACAGCCGGGCCCACAAGGGAATTCCTGGATCCGGTCCGCTTTCTCACCAACCGCTCTTCGGGAAAAATGGGTTATGAGCTTGCTGAGGAAGCGCTCAGGCGTGGGGCTGAAGTCATTCTTATTTCAGGGCCGACTCATATTTTTCCTCCTCCAGAAGCAAAGTTAAAGAAAGTCCAGACAGCCCAGGAAATGGAGAAGGAGGTGGTGGCTCGCTTCGGTCAAGCTGATGTCGTTATCATGGCAGCAGCCATCTCAGATTTCAGGTTTGCTGAGACGTCTTCACAAAAAATAAAGAAAGAAAAATTAGAGAAGAAAATCGATGTCGTACCGACTGAGGATGTTTTACAAAAAATAAGCTCGAAGAAAGGAGCAAAAATTATTGTCGGCTTTGCTGCTGAGACAGAAGATGTTGTCAACAATGCACTCAAAAAAATGAAGAAGAAAAGTCTTGATTTGATAGTGGCTAATAATGTTTTAGATGAGGGGATAGGTTTTGAATCGGACTTTAATCAAGTAAGTCTTATTTTCCCTGACGGCAAAACGATTCATACGGAAAGAAAGAGTAAGATAGAAATAAGCCAAATAATCTTGGATAGAGTAGAGGATATCCTTGGAGGATAAAGCTCGAAAACTCGTCGATTGTCTTGAAGAGAGATTGAAATATTTTTCCCAGCTCGGAGCCGAATTTGTTTCATCACCATCTTCCTCTAAGGACTCTCCTTATATTTCCCTGAAAGAGAGGATCCTCAACTGTCAAAAATGTCCGCTTTCTCAAGGGCGGAAAAATGCAGTCCCCGGAGAGGGAGACCTTGGAACTGAGCTTATGTTCGTAGGCGAGGCGCCTGGCCGCGATGAAGACATTCAGGGGAGGCCCTTTGTGGGAAGAGCAGGACAGCTTTTAACTAAAATAATCCATGCTATGCAGTTTAAAAGAGAAGAAGTTTATATAACGAATATTGTCAAGTGCAGGCCTCCTGAGAATAGAAACCCTCACAAGGAGGAAATTGAAATGTGCCAGGATTATCTTCGGGAGCAGCTGGAAATTATAAAGCCCGAGGTTATCGTGACTTTGGGGAGAGTGGCCACGGACTGTTTTATCCAAAGCAAACTGGGAATGACAGCTTTAAGAGGGAGTTTCTATGAATTTAATAATATAAAGGTGATGCCAACCTTTCATCCTTCTTATCTTATAAGAAACGAAGGCAATAAAGAGATCAGGAAAATGGTCTGGGAAGACATGAAGAAAGTAATGGCCTTCCTGGGCAAGAAATGACCTTGTATGCAGAAGTTATCCTTTCCCTTCCCTTAGACCAGTCTTTTACCTACATTGTTCCTGAATCCTGCCAGAAAATCGCTAAAATCGGCTCAAGAGTGCTTGTTCCGCTCGGCCAGAGGATGCTGACAGGATTTATCGTAAAACTTGGGAAAAGAAGGATTTCCCCGGAATTTAAGCTCAAAGAAATTGTGGAAGTATTGGATGAAGAGCCAATTTTTTCCCCGTCTTTCCTCTCCTTTACCCGGAAGTTATGCGATTATTATTACTCGTCCTGGGGAGAGCTTCTTCAGGCTTCCCTCCCGCCATCATTTATACTTAAAAGCAAAACAAGGATCGCTCTCTCTGATAAGGGAAGAGCTGCGCTCAAGGATGAGGATCTCTCCAGGGAAGAAAGGGATCTTTTAGGCTTTATCCAGAAAAGAAGCTACAGTGTTCTCTTCCTCAAAAGGAAATTCAAGGTCAAAAATCTTTCCCATTTTCTTTTCCGGCTGGAAAAGAAAGGTTTAATCCTTGTCCAGAAGGAAATAAAGAAGGCAAGAAAAAAAGCAACTTCAGCTGTTTCCATGAGTCAGACTCAGCTTGAAATAGATTTTTCGCTGGATGCACAGTCTCAAGGGATAGCAGATCAAATTGCCCGTAAAATGGAGAAAAAAGTTTTTTCACCTTTTTTCCTTTACGGTCCCCCGGAGAAGAGAGAGGCTGTATACTCTCGTTTGATTAAAGAGATTCTGGCAAGCGGAAGTAGAGTTTTGTTTTTGGTTCCGGAAATTGCCCTGACTCAAACCCTGATGGAAAGGTTTGAGAAAAGACTGGGGGAAAAGGTTGCTCTTCTTCACAGTCAGTTATCAGATAGAAAGAGGGAGCTGGAGTGGCGAAAGATAAAAGAGGGAGAGGTGGATGTGGTTGTTGGCCCTCGTTCAGCTCTTTTTTCTCCCCTTGATCATCTGGGTTTGATTATTGTCGATGAGGAGGATGATGACTCATACTATCAGCTGGAGAGCCCTTCCTATGATGCCCGGAAGGGTGCTTTGCTGAGAGCACGGCATGAAGGAGCGGCGCTTGTCTATGGTTCAGCTCTTCCCTCTGTTGAGGCATTTTACAGGGCCAGAAAGGGAAAGTATCTTTATTGTTTAGATAGTGAGGCAAGAAAGACGAAGGTCGAAATTGTTGATGACAGGTTGGAACGAGGGCTGATTTCCAATAAGCTCAAAGAAAGGATATCCGAAAGGCTGAAGAAAAAAGAGCAAATTTTAGTTTTCTTTAACCGGCGAGGATATGCTTCTTATCTCTTCTGTTCAAGATGCAATTACATCTCCCGCTGCATTCATTGTGATATTGCTTTGACCTATCACAAGAGAGAAGGGAGATTGGTTTGCCGCTACTGCAATTATTCTCTTGCGAAAATGGATCGTTGTCCTGACTGTGGAAGCAGGATGATCAGAGAAAGAGGTACAGGCATCGAGGCAGTTGAGGAAGCATTAAAAACAATTTTCCCTCAGGGCAGGACAGCGCTTTTTGCGACAGATTTGAACAAGGTAGAGCAGGGGAGAATCCTTCGGAACTTCTGGAGCGGGAAAATTGATATTCTGGTTGGAACGCAGCTCTTAGCTCATCAGGTAGAATTACCCCCCGTATCTTTGGTTGCTATTCTTTTCCCAGAAACAATTCTTACCCTGTCAGATTACAGAGCCAGTCAAAAAACTTTTCAAACATTAAGCCGGATGATGAGGTTTCTTGAGAGCGATAATAAAGCGGAGGTTATTATCCAGACAGCCCTCCCTCATCATTTCAGTATATGTCAGGCTGCTTTGGCTGATTATTTTTCTTTCTATAAAGAAGAGTTGAGGCTCCGCCAGCTCATGAATTATCCGCCCTTTTCCCGTATGGCTGAAATTTTGTTCCAGGGTGAGAATTTAAGGAGCGTAGCCAGGAAATCAAGGGAATTTTCAACCAAGTTGAAAAGCTTCGAGGGAGATGTAGAAATCTTGGGTCCTGCCTTGGCATCGGTTTCTAGAGTGAGGGGGATAAGCAGAGTCCAGGTCATCTTAAAGACCAGCAGAAAGACAGAATTGGACAAAGTTTTGAGAGAGGCACTAAAGACAATCAAATTGAGAAAGTCGGTTTGGGTTTACGAATGAGATTCTTGGGGGTCAGGCCATATTAAGAATATTTTTAGTTGTCGGCCCAGTCGGCAAAGTATATGGAAATAAAGCCTGTAGCTTCAACCGCGTTGCCTTCCAAGTCATGGCCTATAACTCTTATTTCGGCTACTGTCCAATAGACGTTCAAAGTGTCTTCTAAAAGGCTCAAGGGAACCACAGTCTTGGCTTCCGCTCTCACTGCCACAATTTTGATATCCACAGAAGCGTCAATTTCGCAAACAACTGCGAGCCTGCCTTCGAATGCAGCGGGGACAGGGTCTCCTTCAGGGCTCGTGTAAGTGATTGTATAGCGGTCAATAATTACACTGGTTTTGTAAGATGCTCCAGGAATAATGGGCTCCGGTCTCTTAAGCTTTGCCTCCAGTGTAATCATAATCGGGTCTGTCAGGTAGCCCCCTAAGCCTCCTGTTTCAACATCTGATGCGAGATAATCTGCATCGTCCCCAAGTGCATCCGTCCCTACTATTCTCGTGACTATAAGAAAAACGCCGGACTTGTCATTAACCCCCAGTGTGTTGTCGCAAGAAAGAAGAAAGAAAAAAACGCAAAGGATTGCCGTGATTTTTAAGGAATTTTTTATTCTTTTCATTTTATGCATCCTGTTATTTTATTATTCGAGGGGTGATAAAAATGATCAGCTCTCGCTTTTGCCTTGTTCGAGCGAAGTTCTTGAAAAGGCCTCCCAGTATGGGAATCTTATGGAGCAAGGGAACTTTTTCTCGGGTAATAGAATCTTCAGTCCTGTAAATTCCGCCGATAACGGTTGTCCCTCCATCAATAACCATGACCGTGGTTGTTGCGCTTTGAGTAGTTATCGGAGGAATTCCGTTGACCAGGTTGGCGAAGTCGGCAGCGTTGTTCCTTATTTCGATATCCATGATAATTGTTCCTTCAGCCGTAATCTGAGGAGTGGCTCTAAGCTCTAATGCTGCGTTAACGAATCTTGTGGTTGTGGTAAAGTTAGCCACAGTCTGGACAGGAATCTGCCTTCCCTGGATAATTTCTGCCTGCTGGTTGTTCTGAGTGGTTATTGTGGGGCTGGAGATTATTTGGCCCTGGCCTGAAGTTTCAAGAGCAGAAATAGCCATATCCAGTCTGAAGGTATCCATAACACTGCCAAAAGAGAGCCCGATTGCTGTATTGAATGCAGGGGCAGGGAGGTTTATAGCATAACCGCCCAGAGGCCCTCCGATTCCTTTGGTGGTGAGTCCTTGAGGGATTAGAGCCCCGTCAACTGTTATGTCGCTCGGGAATTTTAGAGATGTCTGGTTGCCATGAAGAGGATCCATTATACCGCGAAATCCCCATTGGATACCGAGGTTGCGGACAAAGGTGGAAGTGGCCTCCACAATCCGAGCCTCTATAGAGACTTGTGGAGTTGGCATATCAAACACATTGATGAGTTTTTCCAACGTACCGATCCTGTCTACCACATCAGAAATAATCAAGGTGTTTGTCCTCTCATCGACAATGATTTCTCCCCTTTGTGAAATTTTGGTCCTCAGAAGACTTTCAACATCTCCAGCTCTTGCGTAGGAGAGGTCAAACACTTTAACCTGGATGGGACCGGCTAATTCTTTGCTTTCTTCCAGCTTTCTCAGCTCTTCGTCTTCTCGAGTAAGAACTGCCATAGGAGCAATTCGGAGAACGTTCCCCTCAATTGTTTTTCCCATTTTGTTCAACTTTAGAATAATATCGAGGGTCTGATCCCAGGGAACATCCTGTAAGTCGCAGGTGACAGTTCCTCTTACTTCTGGATCGAAAACGACGTTCAGGCCGGCAAAATGTCCCAGATAGAGAATAACATCTCGCAGGTCAGCATCCTTGAATTTCATGCTGATAATTTCTCCAGTATATCTTACTACGGGTGCTTCAAGGACTGTACGTCTTAAGGCAGTACCGGGAACCTCTACGTCTCGTTCTTGAACTACGGGAACTTCGGTGGTTGGCACTAGAGGTGCTACCTCTTCTTCAGTGGGAGCCGGGGGAACTGGAGGTGCTGGTCTTGGAGTCGGGGGAACCATGGCTGGAGCAACTCGAGCTCTTTCATCTTTATAGAATTGGAAGGTAAAACTCTCTTTCTCAGAGAGTAGAGTGTAGAATTTGGGCTGATCAAGGTCGAAGACTAATCGAGCGATTGTGTAAGGGGGAGCGGTTTCAAATTGTCCCGTTCTTACTCTTTTGATATCCAGTTTTCCTAATGGATAGCGGAAAGTGGGATCAGGATATAATGTGTGGAAGAAGTCAACTACTAAACGCAGGGGATTTTCAAGAGCAAATACCTGGATTATTGCTTTTTCGTCCAGTCTTGCCGTGACATTAACCATGCCCTTTTCTTCAAAGATGCCAACTTCTTTAAAGAGTAATTGCTTCTTAGGCCATTTATTGAGTTCTTCTTCTGTTGCAGAATCGATGATGTATCCGTTTAAATTTCTTTGGATTCTATTCAGCTCTATAATTGTTTGTCCCTGCTCGGCATAGATTCTGTATGGCACTTGCTCTTTCAAGTTAATTAAAACATGGATATCGTTATCCTCTATTTTTTCTACCTTTATGTCCTCAACGAGCAAAGATTCTCCTCGGCTTACTTGAAAATCTTCTGCTGTTGTTGCGTTATCAAACTCGAGCACAATTGTTGAAGGAGCATCTTTTAAATAATATGTTTCAGAGATGGCTGGAGGAGTGCTTGTATCAAATATTATTAGTGTATTGAGTTTTTCAGGTTTGACAGATATTTTATTTATGGTGACTAAGGCCTCATTGTTAAGAACATATCCGTTTAATAAGGCAAACAGACAAAACACAGAAAGGATTTGGGAAAATTTTTTCCATTTCATCTTAGCGCTCCTCTGGATGAATTTCTTTGACAATATCTCTTGGTTTAAATAAAGGAAAGCCTCTTTCTTTTGTTTTCCGTAAAATAATTCTAGATTCTTGAATTGACAAAACGAAGCCGTCAGAGAATCTTTGTCCAACTTTGATGAACAATGGGAATTCCTGAGGACCGGTTACTATAGCGGTGAATTTTCCTCTGGCCTTGACAATACCTATAAGGGTTATATCGTCGAGAAACATTTCAGGCTTGCCGCCAGGTGTGGTTTTTCTCTTGGCATCTCTGCCTGCGAGTAAATCTCTGAAAGGATCTTTCCTTCCTGCACGCTGGTAGGCAGGTGAAGTCCTTTTTGGCATCTCAGCGCTGAGTTTTTTCGCCAAATCCTGTTTTTCCGCTTTTTCTTCATGAGATAAGATGGGCAGGATAATCAGACAAATAAGACTGAATAAAAGAAAGAGGTATGCTATTTTTTTCATTTTATTTTTTTATTCTACTCCCCTTTCCAGGAGCAGTTTCCTCACGAAAGATGTATGTTTTTGCTGTATAGGCTGCAGATATGGTGGAGGTATCTGTTTGTTTTCCAAGGGATTTAATCGAGAAATCCTCTATATTGAAGAGGCGCGAAAAATTACTCAAGCGGTCGAAGAATATCGCTAGGTTGTGATAATTCCCTGTTATTTCTATTGATATCGGCCACTCATAGTAGAATTCCATGTCGACTTCTCCCTTAGGAAGAAATTTTACAATATTAAGACGGGAATTAACGGCGAGTTGCTGCATTTTCCTTAAAATATCCCATATTTCTTTCCTTTTAGGAATGATAGCCTCGAGCTCGTTCAGAATTTTCCTCAAGTCAATTAATTCTCTTTCAATTTTACTCAGTTGCAGGCTTCTTTGCTTCAGATTCGTTACTTCCGCTTCAGTTTGCACCCTTTCATCTTTAAGGGCTGTTAGTTTGCTGTTTTGGGGTTTGAAATAGATAAAGAAGATAAGGGCAAAGACAATCACCGCCAGGAGGATGTGTCCATACCAGGGCCAATCTTTCATTTTGCTACCTCACTTACATCTTCTCCTGAGAGGGATTCAGCTACTGGTTGGGCAACATAACTTGCATTTAAGGCAAATTCTAGGTATTGATTATCTCTCGATGTCCTCTGAGTGGAAGAGAGAAGGTTGACGTTGAAGAAATAGGGGCTTGTTTCTAAACTATAAATATAATCTGCGATTAAGTTGTTAGAAAGAGCTCTCCCTTTTATATGAACCTTCTGTTTGTCGTAAGTAGCTTCTGAAAGCCAGACATAGTAAGGAATGTGTTTGCTTAACTCATCCATTATCCTTACTGCAACCTGCTGGCGCGGCTTTATCTGGTTGATGAGGTTTATTTTTCTCTCGAAGAGGCTTTTTAGTTCTTGTGCTTCTTCTAACTTGCTCAGAATATCACTGAGCTTATTTTTTTCTGTTTGCGCCTCTTCCAGGAGACCTCTCTCTTTATTAATAGCACTTCTTTGGTAAAAGAAAAGAGCTGCGACGGCAAAGACAACAAGAAGATAGATCAAGCTCATTTTTGGGGGCTTTATTTCCCTTCTGGCTTCTTCGGCCGGGAGTTCTTTTGCTTCAGGCTTTAATAAATTTATCCTAATCATGATCTTATTCCTCTTTCCTTCTGGTGGCAAGGCCAGTAGCCACTCCAAAAAGTGAGGCCATATCCCGAAGATATACAGAATCCAATTTCTTTTCGTCATAAAAGATATTTCTAAAAGGATTGAAAAGCTCTGTATCTGTATTAAACTTTTGTTCAAAGGATTTCGGCAGGTCTTTTAGCTTGGATAATCCGCCGCTCAAGAGAATTTTGTCAATATTCTTTTCACTTCCTTCTCCAGATTCGTAGAAAGAGAATGTTTTTTCAACTTCCTCAAGGAGGTTCGCAGTGTTCGTGTCAATAACAGCCTGCGTCTGTTCAGGTGGCATATCTTTGACGGGAATTCCCTTGAGTACTTTTTCTGCCTCGTCAGAGCTGACGCCCAGGTCCTTTCTTATATTCTCTGTGAAAAAGTAGCCACCGATGGAGAGATCTCGGAATAATTGAGGCGTTTCCCTGTCGGTAATGATGATATTGGTTGTATGTGCCCCAAGATTAATTAAAGCAGTTGTCTTTTCTCGGAAAATCTCTGGATAATTTATCTCCATCGCATTTTGAAGGGCAAAAGCATCTACTTCTATTGCTTCTAAGTTTTTGCGAGCTTGATTAACAACATTACTATAATTGGTGATTTTCTCTTTTTTTGCCGCCACAAGAAGAATATCTAAAGCTTTCTGTTCTGAACCTGAAGATGGTTTCAAGATAGCATAATCCACACTTGTCTCTTCATAGGGATAGGGGATATTGTGCCTTGCTTCCCAGATAATGGATTCTGCTAACTCTTCTGTTTCCATAGAGGGAAGTGATATTTTTTTTATAATCACTGAACTGCCAGAGACAGCGATGTTAACGTTTTTGTTCGTGATCTTGTTTTCATCGAATATCATCTTTATAGTTTCGACTACAGCTTCAGAGTCCATGATTGTTCCTTCTACGATTGCGTCATGAGGTAGGAACTCAAGAGCTACATTTTCGACTTCAAACGAGCTTTCTCCCTCTTTTCCCTTTGGTTTTAACTCGATAGCTTTAATAGAATAGGAACCGATATCCAACCCAACTACTCCTTTCGATTTTCCTAGGCCAAACATTTTCTCTCTCCTTTTTAGTAGTAAGCTTATGCTTGAGTGCTTTTCTTGAATTTCTCCCTAAGTTTTTTTTCCACTTGCTTTGGTACCAAGTCTGTAAGACCGCCTCCTAACATGAAAATTTCCTTCACTAATTTTGAACTGAGGAAAGAATAGCTGAGATTGGGCATCATAAAAAGTGTCTCGATTTCTGAGTTAAGCTTCCGGTTCATCAAGGCCATTTGAAATTCATATTCAAAATCTGAGATGGCTCTTAAACCCCTTATCACAATGTTAGCGTTATTCTTTTTTGCAAATTCAACGAGTAGACCATCGAAGACTTTTACCTCGATATCTTTGTGATCGACGAAAAAATCCTGGACCATATTCATCCTTTCTTTAGTTGTGAAAAGAGATTTTTTTTTGGGATTCTCTACGACTGCAACCAGTATTTCATCGAAAATCTTCAATCCCCTTTGAATAATGTCAACATGCCCGCTTGTGATAGGGTCAAATGACCCTGGATACACAGCTCTTTTCTTTTCAGGTGCCTGAGTTCTTTCGCTCATATTGATTAAGCTACTACTATCAAAAAAATTTTGCTTTGTCAATTCAAAAATGTATCTGAAGTTTCTCCTGATTTGCTCTTATTTTGGTTTATTGAACTCTGAATAATTTGACAATTTTTGACAAACTAATTTGAGGATGAAATTCATATTCGAGTTTTCTCTCATCTCACCGATTCCTCTCTAATAAAGCAGCTAAAGTTTAGTCTTGTCAGTTACATATCGTTGCAGAGATGGATTGTAGCGTCAATCACCAGAGGGGAGGATTTCAAAGGGTGAATTTTAGGGTAATTTCATCACCCTTAGGGGTTAAGGTCCTCATCTCTGCAGAGGAAGAAATAAAATGGGGTCAGGTCTTGTTTCTTGCAATTTGAAGCTATACAAATCTTATATTACGGATAATACGTCTTAGGGTGTAAATTGAGGGAACGTTTTTATTTTGCCCCGGGTTAACGTCCTCATTTTACTTTGGAAGTACAATAGGATTAAAATATTATAAAGATTGGCAAACAATTCAAAGGCCAGAAGGTTTCAAGCCTCATAAGCTTTCTCTTTTGAGCTTAAAGCCATCTCAGCCAGGAGAAATAGATGAATGAAAGCAATTTTTTTAAACTGGTATTTGCTCTCACAATAATTTTTTGTTCCGCTTTTGTCTGCTTCTGTGAAGACGATGAATCATATGCCAGGAAGAGAGAACAGATGGTTCGGGCACAACTTAAGGCACGAGATATAACTGACAAACAAGTCTTGGAGGTCATGGGAAAAGTTCCCCGCCATCTGTTTGTTAGCCCCCGCTTGCGGCGTCAGGCTTACAGGGATTCCCCTTTGCCTATTGATGAGGGCCAGACGATTTCCCAGCCCTATATAGTAGCTTTGATGACCCAACACCTTGAGTTGAAAGGGGGAGAGAAAGTTTTGGAGATCGGGACTGGCTCTGGCTACCAGGCTGCTGTGCTTGCCCACCTAACAGATAAAGTATATTCGATTGAAATAAAGGAAAACTTGGCGAAAAAAGCAGCTGAAACACTAAGCAGGCTAAATTACAGTCAGGTGCAAGTCAAATGGAGTGATGGTTATTTTGGCTGGGAAGAGCAGGCACCATTCGATGCCATTATCGTTACATGTGCAGCCAATCATGTCCCGCCTCCTCTCCTCAAGCAGCTAAAGGAAGGGGGGAGGTTTATCATTCCCCTGGGCAGTACTCTCTATTTTCAGACTCTCACTCTTATTACCAAAAAAAAGGGCAAGCCGAAAGTGAAGCAGATCTTAGGCGTCACTTTTGTTCCCATGGTTGGAGAAGTCCAGAAAAAAACGGGCAAGTAAGTAGCCTCCTGCTGCCAGGACTAAGACGAGATTATATCCTCCCCAGAATGCTATGATCAGGGCGAGAATCGAATTGATGACAGAGGAGAAAGCATTGGTCGCCCAGGCCCAGAGAATAAGTCTTTTCTCCCCTAGATCCAGCAGCCGAACTCCTGTGGGAAAAGGAAATCCCATTAAGAAACCGAGGGGGAAAATTATCAAAAACGTCAGGATTATTTTTAATGTCAGGTTGAAGCCTATGAAGCTTTCATAAAGGAAAGGAAGAAGAAAAAGATAGAGCACGATAAGCCCTGCGCAGAGAAGAAGGCTTCGCTTAAGATTCCTTTTTAAGTTCTGGCCGAGGATTCTCTTAGAGAAGAAGCTCCCAAGTCCGGATGAGAAGAGCAGAGAAAAAATTATGATAGATACTGAATAAAGAGGGTGCCCCAAAAAAAGAATAAATTTTTGTATAAAAGTTATTTCCAGAAACATAAACGCCATTCCGATCAGGCTAAAATAGAAAAAAATTCTTGAAGAAAAACCTCTTATTTTGTTTTTTGCCTTTCGAAAAACAAAAATAGGCAAAAGTATCAGAATAAACGCTAAAATGATGGACTGTACGAGGAGAAGGGGGACTAAGAATTCACCCTGGAGAAAAGGAAGCCATTTCTTGCCCATTGCTTTGTAGGTTGCCTTCAGTTTGTTTAGCTTGAAAAAATTAAAGAAAAAAGGGCGGTTGTCTGTTACAGGCTTTATCTGGAAAAGGTAATTTTTGTAAAGCTTTACTCTTTCTGAAGGAGAGAGAAGCTGAAGGGTGAGATTATAATAAAGGGGCTTCTCGAGCTCTATGTGGATATTGGTTTCATCAATTTGTATTCCCGGGTAATAGACAAGATCAAAAAGACGCTTACTTGCAAAATCTTTTAACTTCTGGATCTCCAGCCTGGAAAATGGGCTTTTTTTGATAAAAAAACTTATAGTCGCCCAGCTTCTGATGGCCATGATATGAGAACCAGGGTCCATTTCGCTCCTCTCCAGAGCATCAATCCAGGTGGCCAATATTCTTCCCTCCTGCCGGGGAGGAGGAAGCAAGTAGAGACTAATACTAACAATTCCATCGGGTGACAACCGGTTTAAAATATGGGCAAAGGAGTCGGTTGTATAAAGGTAGTTTTCACTGAATCCATAAAGGCCTGTTCCCGTAGAGCCAAAGACATCGGTTAAAGAAAAGACGATTAAGTCGTAGGTGTCTTTATCCTGTTTCAAAGCAGCTCGACTGTAGGCTGAAACAACTTGAATGTTATTTTTATTGTAGAGGTCTCCGGAGAATTGGGCCAGCTCCTGGCGAAGAAGCTCCACAGTCAGAGGATTAGCCTCGATTACTTTGATTTGAGAAGCATTGAAATATAGAGAAGAGAGAACATCCAGCCCTCCTTTTGGATCGATGATGAGGGTGCGCGGGCTTTCGGTTAAGGAGTAAGCAAGGGAAGAAGGAAGATAAGAAAGGAATTCAAGCTGCGGCTCTTCCGGGTCTTTTAGGCGGGTGATGGCGGAAAGCTCCCCTCCATCTGTAGATAGTCCAAGCTGAGGCGGTAATTCTTTCTCGTACAAGAGGCTCAGCCCTGGCGCAAATCTTATGGCGGGCGAATCTATAATATCGACCCGGGAGATGGAATTCCATCTTGTGAGGAGATTTTTTGCCTGGGGATATTTTAGGGCTATGGGCAGAGCTTTGTACGGTGAGATTCTGAAGCTCAACCAGGATGGAGAACTCAGGAAGAGGACAATTTCTACAGACATAAGACAGAGAAGGAGAAACCTAAAAGTGAATCGCCGTCTCCAACTAAAGAGGAATGAGGAGAAAAGAGCTAAAAGGGAACAAAAGATGATAACTCCTCTATCTCCCTTGAGAAGGAAGACGAAAAGGGCTATCAGAGTACCGGTTCCAGCACCGAAAAGGTCTGAAAAATAAATCTTGTTCACAAGCCTTGGGACTCTGGAAATAGCGAAAGATATTGTCAGACCAGCGAAAAAGAACGGAATACAGAAAAGGAAATAATACAGAAAGACAAATAATATCTGGTTTTTATCCCATGAAATACTTATGAAGTCGAATGGAACAGAGTTACAGAGAATAAAGCTCAGAAGAATGGTCAGAGAATAGATAAAAGAGCTGTAAGATAAAAAAGTGTCCCGATCTACAGAGCTGAAGGATTTGAAAAGCGTTAAAAAAGATCCACTTGCTCCATACCCCATAAAAGCTATGCTGACCACCCAAAAGGCAAAATGGTAATGCTGGGAGACAGAAAAATATCGGGTTAGGGATATCTCTAAACAGAGCGTTGCTGAGGATATCAGGAATATTGCTGCCAGTGATCGATTTTTCATTTCTGCCACATCGAATAAGTTAAAAAAGATTCTGGCGGCTGTCAATTAATTCTTTGGGAAACGTCCCCCAAAGTGCCACTCTTTAATTCATTGATTTCATCAAAATGTTGGGGTCAAATGTTGGGGTCAGGTCTTGCTTTTTGCCTTAACCCATATATAAGCAATATATACTACATTTTTGGGGTCAGGTCTTGCTTTTTGCCTTAACCCATATATAAGCAATATATATTTTACAATGTCATTGCGGGCATATTACTCATAAAGTGTTGGTCGACTAAGATGTATTTCATATAAAATAAATAACTTAAGAGATGATTTTACTTTGTTCATTGAAATGGTCTAATAATGTTGGCAAAATTCACCTTGTTTTGGCCTCAAATACGCTCACGAACTTCTTTATAAACAGAATGTTATACTTTTCAAACATAATGTTCCATAAATTAAAAACCAACATTCTGTGACTAATATGCCCATTGCGAGCCCTGAAAGGGTGTGGCAATCTCTTAAGATGGATTAACGAGATCGCCATGTCGCTTCGCTCCTCGCGATGACATTTGAGGCAGGCAAAAAACAAGACCTGACCCCATTGCATTTAGTTGGTTCTTGTGTTAATTTTGAAAAAAGCAAAGATGATCAAATTCGGGACTTCAGGATGGCGAGCCGTAATGGGGGAGGAGTTTACTTTTCAAAATGTCAGACTGGTTGTGCAGGCAACTGCAAATTACCTAAAGAAGAAATTTCCCGGAACGCGAATAGCAGTTGTTGTTAATTATGATACCCGTTTTCTATCAGAAAGATTCGCCTTCGAGGCGGCAAAAGTTCTCTCCCACAACAAGATTCATGTTTTCCTGACAGATAGGGATGCACCCTCGCAGGCACAAGCTTACCAGGTCATAAAAAGAAAAGCTCAGGGAGGCATCAATTTCACAGCTTCTTTCAATCCTCCTGAATACAACGGCCTGAAATTCAACACAGAGACCGGTGCTCCTGCCCTTCCAGAAGTAACAGATAAAATAGAAGAAGAAATAAGATTTTTGCAGAAAGAATATTCTTTCTGTCCCTTTTATCCTAAAAATGAGTTTATAGAAAAAATTGACCTTCAAGCAGATTATCTGGCTTTCATCCAGAAGAAGGTTGATTTTGATCTCATCCGGAAGTCTAAAATCAAGATTGCAGTGGATATGCTTTACGGGACGAGCCGGGAATATCTGGATGAAATTCTGGAAGAGAACGAAATTCCTGTCGAGGGACTCCATGCCTATATCGATCCATATTTTGGCGGGATTTCACCTTCCTGTTCAGAGGAAAATCTTGGAGAACTGAAGAAGTTTGTCAAGGCTAAAAAATGCCATTTAGGAATTGCTACCGATGGAGACGGTGATCGTTTCGGAGTTGTTGATGAGAAAGGACGTTTTGTCATTCAAAACCTGATTCTCTCTTTATTGCTGGATTACGTTGTCACTAAGAAGAATTGGAGGGGGGGAGTAGCCCGATCCGTTGCCACAACTCACCTTGTAGACCGGATCGCCAGAAAATATAATCTTCCTCTTTATAAAACTCCTGTTGGATTCAAGTTCCTGTCCGAACTTTTCCTCCAGAAAAAAATTATTTTTGGGGGAGAAGAGAGTGCTTGTATCGCCATAAAGGATCATCTTCCAGAAAAAGATGGGATTTTCGCCGGACTGCTGGTTGCAGAAATGATAGCTGCC
>DRHQ01000138.1 GCA_011049545.1 Candidatus Aminicenantota bacterium
TCAAATACTCATAAGCAAACTCATCTATGAGTTCTTCACTCTTTTTTAGCTTCCGCACCTTATGTAAAAATCGTCTCAGCGTAAAACGACTGGGACTAAAGGCACGGCCAATCAAAGTGCCGAACTCTTCCGGATATACTCTCTTAAAATCCTCCATCGACCTGAATCCAAAGCTGTCAAGGTAAAATAATGTCAAACAGAGTTCTTCTAAACTGTAGCCTTCATAGGTAGGAATATTGATTATTCGACGCAATGGCGACAGGAAAGAGTACTTTTCTAACAAGGGAACAAATAATAGTCCTCCTGCATATGCGTTGTCGCCTCCCTGCTCTAACTGATCTAAATAGATTCGATGAGCCTGTGAAAAGAAACTCCTGTCTCTTTTTATGTCTTCTGAAGTGGAGCCAAGCTCTTCGACATTTTTCAGCATTTCTTCTTTTCCTTCGACTCCTTTTTCTGAAATCGTTTCTGCCAATTCTCTATCTATACCAAAATCCAAATAGATCTGGTCTTTATAAGGAAAATCAAAAAACTCCTTTTGCTGTACTTTTGAATCCAGAACACTCATATCCATAATGATTCCATTTTCCAGCAACACCTGCCGAATACTCGGAATACTTACATGCTCATCCCTTTTGGCCAATCTATTCTTTATAGCATCATATCCTAAAATACCTTCTTTCAAAGCAATAAATAAAATCTGTGCTTTTATCTCCGGAGTAATTTTCCATTTATCCTTCGGTCCACTTCGTTGCGGCACTAATCCTTGCAATCCAGCTCTTGTGAAATCCGCAACATACTTCTGCACCGTATTAACATGCAATCCAAACAATCCAGCCAATTTTTCTTGATTTCCTAGACCGCACCTGTATAATTGGACAACAGCAAAGCGTTGAGATTCTTCATCCCCCAACTCCCAACTCATATATTGCTGCCCATTCACTAATACCACTTTGATTTCGTCTATTTCTTCTATTCTAATGCTTTTGCTCTTTTTACTATTTTGAAAGAAATCAGGCTCCATGCTCTCACACCATCCTTGGATTTTATTATACCCCAAGAACATGAGAAAAAGGATTGAGGTGTAAAGTCAATACAAAAATTAAATAGTTGTCAGCCTAGACTGACTATGCAGGCTTATTAGAATCTTAGAGGAATATAAGAAATCCAAAACCCACACGAGATTTTTTAAAAGGGCTTAACCATTCGCCTTGTAATTGTTTATATCACAATTGATTAGAGGATGCTTTTTTGTTCCTCTCTGACCTGGCGGTTTGCTAAGACCTCTGAACTATGCACAGTAAAGCAAAAGAAGATCTTAGAAAGCTGGTATTGCCTGAGGGCGCTGAACCTCGCACTTTGAAGGCAGCGAAAATACTGGTCAAAGGAGGACTGCTTTCTTCACTAACCCTTCTGGGCAGAGAAGAAGAAATTCGCCAGGTCGCTCAAAAGGAAGGCTGCGACTTAAAAGGTATTATCCTGAAGAATCCGGAGATATCTGAGCGCCGTGACGAATTTGCCCAAGAGTACTTCAACTGTCTCTTATACACATCT
>DRHQ01000139.1 GCA_011049545.1 Candidatus Aminicenantota bacterium
AATCTCTCTTTTGCTCAACGTGATAAAATCCTCTCTCATGTCGGTTCTCCTTGTTTGTCTTCACAAAGAAGAACCTTACACGATTTTCTAAAAACCGGAAATTTTTGCTTTGCCCAAACCGGAAATTATCACGTTGCTGTGACACACATTCATTTTTTTTGTTGTGCCATATAAAAAAAGGCAAAAAAAGTGGAAGGGCCTCCTTTTTTCCCCCTTTTCACTCTTGACCTCCATTTTTATCATGATATAAGCTATAGGAAGGGCGCTTATCGTATGCAAAAAAACTCGATAAAGATAGCATGCATCATTCTCGTTCTATTTTTCCTGGTCTCTTCATACAGGTATGAAGCGCTCATCCAGTCTCCAAGCCAGGAGACAGATGCTTATGTAATTTTGCTCCACGGTCTTGGACAATCGAAGCGTTCAATGGAGAAGATAGGAAAAAGCCTGTCAAGTCTCGGCTACAAGGTAGTAAATGTTGGTTATCCTTCTACAAAGTATCCGATAGAATTCTTAGCAGATGAGATACTGAGTGATATTATTGAGCCATACAGCAAGTACTCTCAATCAAAAATACACTTTGTAACTCATTCGATGGGGGGTATCGTTGTTCGCTATTATCTAAAAAACCATAAATTACCCAATCTTGGACGGATTGTAATGATTAGTCCGCCCAATCAAGGGAGTGAGTTAGTGGATAGTCTTGGTGATAGCTATGTTTTCAAAAAACTCAATGGTCCGGCTGGCCGCCAACTGGGCACAGATAAATATAGTGTTCCCCTGAGCCTGGGATCTGTTGATTTTGAACTGGGGGTGATAGCGGGTAACAGAGGCTTCAATCCCCTGTATTCTCTGATGATCCCAGGCCCAGATGACGGTGTAGTCTCAGTAGAGCGGACTAAGGTTGCCGGCATGAAAGATTTCCTCATCCTAGCCCGAAGCCATGCATTCATCATGAAAAGTGACGATGTCATACAACAGGTGATTCACTTCCTGGAGCACGGCGTATTCAGAAGGGAAGCCCAATGACAGAAACCGTTGGCCTTCCTTTGTGGCTGGTTATTATCGGCGGTGCTTTGGCCGTTTGGGCTCTGTTTGACAATTTGCTCCTGCCCAGTGTCCGGTGGTATTTCCGGCGGCGGGTGAATCTAGTCATTAATCAGATCAATAAACGGCTGGACGTGCGCCTTCCAGCTTTTGAACTGACAAAACGCCGCGTAATTATTGATCGATTGATTTACGACACTGAAGTCCTTGAGGCGGCAAAGAAGTATTGCCAAGAACAGGGTGTTCCCAACGAAGTTGCAATGGAGAAGGTGAAGCGCTATGCCAATGAAATCGTGCCTTCCTTCAATGCTTATATCTACTTCCGGCTTGGCAACTGGCTAAGCAGGTCTCTGTTGAGAGTACTCTACCGCGTTCGTGTTGGCTCTATCGATGAAGAAGGTTTTGCAAAAGTTGATCCCCAATCAAGTGTTGTGTTTGTCATGAATCATCGCAGCAACTTAGATTACATCTTACTGGCATGCCTGGCGATAAACAGAGTTGCGATGAGCTTCGCAGTGGGCGAGTGGGCGCGAGTCTGGCCCCTTCAGCAGCTAATCCGTGTCTTAGGAGGGTATTTCGTAAGACGTGGCTCGGGAAATACATTATACCGCTCTGTTTTAGCCCGTTATGTGTATATGGCAACTGAAGGCGGAGTTGTCCAGGCGATATTCCCAGAGGGCAGACTGAGCAAGGATGGCAGATTGGGCGATCCCAAGATTGGTTTACTGGATTATATGTTGCGCAGTTTCGATTCGAAAAAAGGACGTGATCTTGTCTTCATCCCTGTTGGAGTGAATTATGACCGAGTGCTTGAAGATCGCTCATCACTGTTGAGCCTAGATCATGATACTTCAAAAAAATCGAGACTCGAGGTAATCAAAAAAACATTATTTTTTATCGTCCATAACCTGTGGCTGATGTTGCGCGGTGGCTGGTATCGTTATGGTTATGCTGTAGTAAGCTTCGGAACTCCCATTTCCATGCGATTATATGGGAGGAGATGCAATGTTGATTTTCGAAATCCAGACAAGAAAATGCGTAGGGAAAAGGTGCAACTTCTGGCTCAAGATCTGATGCAAGCGGTGAGAAGGACTATCCCAGCAACACCTGTGTCGTTGGTGGCGTCTGTTTTCGTGGAAAATCCGGATAAAACTCTTTCAAAGCAGGAAATAAAGGCTTGTGTCCAAAGCCTGATCAGCAAGATTGAAGAGCATGGGACTCGCGTTTATATTCCCCGCAGTGATCATGATTATACGATTGAAGTCGGGTTGCGCATGTTAACTCTGAGGCACCTTATTATAGAAGAGAGCAACCTGTTCCGGGCAGCACCAGGAGAGATCAAAGTTTTGTACTACTATGCCAATGCAATCGCACATCACCTAAGCTCTGATAAATAGATATCGCACAGAAAGCAGGGGGCCATCTCAACATTTAACATTCTTATAAAAATCTGAAGGGGAGCGAAACTATTTCCCAAAACCTTCTCCAATCAGGGATTTAGAGATGCTTCCAGATGCTACCCCTTTCTTTCCCTTTGGCGACTGGTCGAAACATTAAATTTGACTATTGACTCATTGCTTATTATTTTATAATCAAATGAAACTGATGATATTTTTGTTGCGTTTTATAATAATAAATATTTGTTTCAATTTTACAGCAATTGATGTTAGCTTGATTTAGATTCAAGCTGTTTAGCAATGATTCAATATTACCCGGAGGAGGATTAATGGAATCAGGAAATATCCCTGTTTTGAGCGTAAATGAGGATACGATTCCGCGCGCTTATGAGAAAGCCATAAGGGAAGTCTGGGAGAAAGGGGCGAGTATCCGGACCGAGTATGATCACCCTGGAGATCCGGCGAGCCGGGATGCGACGGTGATAATCATCGTTCGTAATCCGTTTGGTCAACCAAGATTTCACCGCTCCTTTGCTGATGGCCTGGGTGGGCTGGCTGAGTATGTTATGGAAGTAGTTCATGGCGCCCACGATTACTGGGTTAAGCCGCTGGAAGAAATTTTGAAGGGGACTAAAAGCAAAGATACCCGCTGGACCTATACTTACCATGGTCGGCTCTTTGAATTCAGGATCGAGGATAAGGTAGTGAATCAAATAGGGGCCATGATTGATAAGCTTTCCAAGACTGGTTATACCAGGCGAGCCCAGGCTATAACCTGGAACCCAAAGCTCGATCCGCCCACAGAAGATCCGCCCTGTCTACAGCGAATCTGGGGACGACTTTGTGACGATGGAGAAGGAGGGTATATCTATAACATGAATACTCATTGGCGGAGCCGGGATTTATTCAAGGCATGGTTTGAGAATGTCATCGCCCTGACAACCCTCATGAGAAAAATTGCGGAGGCAATCTCCCAGAGGACGAAAAAAAGGGTAAAACTGGGCAGGTATGTGGATATTTGCGACTCTCTTCATATCTACGGTTCCTATTTCCGGGAAATAGAAGGGGATGCGGAGAAGGGGATTAAGAGTTTCTTTGAGACCTTAGAGAGCCGCTCCTTCGAAGAGAGAACCTGGAATTCTGATTTCATAAAACCTTACTTCATTAACGACGGAGTGGGGAAAGGGCTGAGGCCTATGCTGGAAAGAGAGAAAGATATGCCGGAAAAAGTAAGGAAGGCGATAGCGGAAGAGCTCCGATTGATGGAAGAGGAGGATTACTTAGTCTAAAAGGGATTGTAAACCTTTCCAAAACCTTTTTTGCCAAGGAGGAAGGAATGAAAATTTTTGAGGAGATAGCAGAGGAAGTCCAAAAGGGCAATTCAGAGTCTGTTGAGGTGCTGACAAAGAGACTCCTTTATGCATAAAATGGAGAGGAGGAAATCATGAAAAAACAATTTGTGGTTTTTTATTTCATGAAAAAAAAACCTGAAAAAATACAAAAAGTAGTTCCTTCACACGTTGAATATTGGAAAAAGCGCAATCTAAAGAAGTATAGGGGAGGCCCTTTTTCTGATAGATCAGGGGGACTGATTACTTTTGAAGCAAGAAATATCGAAGAAGCAACAAAAATTATCATGAATGATCCCTTTGTTTTGGAGGATCTAATCGGGACTAAATGGATAAAAGAATGGATAGTAGAACATAAATAAAAGGAGGAAAAGAAAATGGGCATGATGGAAAAAATGATGGATCGTATGATGGGTAAAATGAGTAAAGAAGAAAAAGAGGGCATGATGTCTAAGATGATGGATAAGTTCTTCGCCGATATGACAGTAGAAGATAAACAGAAGATGATGGAGGAGATGATGCCTAAGATGATGGAGGGGGTCAATATGATGGAGATGATGCCTAAGATGATGATGAACATGATGGGCGGAGGTGAAGGCCCGGGCGGAATGATGCCCCTGATGATGACGGAAATGATGCCCCTGTGTCTAGTAATGATGCTTCCAAAAATGCCTAAAGAAAACAAAATTGAGTTTGTCTTGAAGATGGTTACTTCCCTGATGGAGCAAGGTGGTGCTGGAATGTCCGAGGAAGAAAAGAAGGGTTTTGTGTCGAAAGTAACCGATAAGGTGAAAGCCTGAAATAAAAAGAAGAATTACACAAAAAATTTTATCCTCAGCATCGTTTTTGCTCGGGATGACATTTTTAAGAGAGGTTCTTAGCTCAAATGAAGAATTGAAAAATGCATTAAAAAACGCTAAGATAAAAATCTCTCATTGGACTTCATGTGGTCAGTAAGGAAGAAAATAATATGAGTGGTATAATTTTGGCACAAGCGGAAAAACTTCGTGACGTAGTTTCGTTAATATCAATAGATTGAGAAAGAGCGGACATAACTCAGCGGTAGAGTACGAGCTTCCCAAGCTCGGTGTCGCGGGTTCGAATCCCGTTGTCCGCTCTTTCTCAATCATTTAAAAGTTTAATGCCTCCTTTGATATCGATTTCCCTTTTGCAAGGCAAAGTATGGATTTAGATTATGAATAAACCTAATGAGAATAATGGGAAGGAATGGAATTTTATCGCGGATAAGAAGTCGCTCAGAGGATCTTTTAATATGGCTGTTGATGACTTTCTCTTCCGATCCCTGAGCAGTAAACCCCAAACTTATCTCCGGTTTTACAGGTGGGAGAGGCCAACTGTGTCTCTTGGATATTCGCAGGACATCCGGAAGGTGGTCGATGTGGAGTACTGCCAGAAACAGGGAATAGATATCATAAGAAGAATGACAGGAGGAAAGCTTGTTTTGCACCATAAAGAAGTGACCTACTCTTTGTGCTCTTCAGACACAGAAACTTTCACTTCAACGCTAACAGACTCTTATAGATTGATATCACAAGCTTTGATGCGGGGTATAGAAAAAATGAGTTTAAGACCCTACCTGGCTGATGCTCCTCCCAATTCTTACGTGAGAGGAAATCTGCCCTGTTTTTCCTTTCCTGCAAGGAATGAAATTGAAGTAGAAGGAAAAAAATTAGTGGGCAGTGCTCAAAAAAGAGCGGGCTCGAAATTTATCCAGCATGGTTCAATTCCTTTAGAAGAAGATGAAGGGTATTTAGAGCATGTTTCATTCTTAACAAAGGAAGATAGCAAAGGGCGTATGATATCTCTTTCTCAGGCTTTGGGAGAGAAGGTCAGTTTCGATTGGGCAGCTGAGTGTTTGAGCTCGGGAATTTCTGAATTTTTCAAGATTAACTTTAGACCGAAAGTTTTTGATGCCGAGGAAAAAGAAGCAATCTCAAAGATCCAGAAAGAGCGATATACCAACAAAGACTGGACCTATGGGGTCAGACCTGACCCCACTAACCAAAGGGGTTGATTTTTTTATTTTTAGATGATAGGATTTTTTCTGATATAGCAAGGGATCTTAAAACAATGAACGAAGTCGAAGAGCTATCAAGGCTCGATGAAAAAAGCTTGCCACCGCTGAAGCCAATTCTGTTGGATGACCTGCATCAAAATGTTTTAAAAAACCTTTATCTCGAGCTTGGCACGGGCCCAGTTCTCTATCTGCTTTCTCCTTCTTATTCTGTTATGAGTCCAACTCCTAACGAAACCATAAACGACTTTATAAGCGCTAAAGAAAATCTCCTCAATTACCTCAAAGAATACATCGTTCAGAATTTAGCTGTCTATTCGGTTCTTTTAAACGTGAACAGCTATTTCGCCGAACAGAACAGCTGTTTGGTATTAGCCCGGCTAAGAGAAAGAGATTCAGGTGGAAGACGATTTGAGATTAAGTTTTATACTCATTCTCTTCGAGAACTTTTGTCTAATTACAGGGATAAAATTTATATCGGGAGAGATTTTATAGACCTTTTCCACTTCAAGAGAAAGTATTTAGGCGTTAAAGAAATAATTGTCTCCGCAAAAGACCAGTATGAGGTCTTGCTTGATAAAGCAGAGGAAAAGTTGAGTGAACCGTTAGAGTACAAGTCCTTTTTCCAGGAGATAAAGGAATCTGCGAGCGAGTTGCAAAGTGAAAGTTTTGCGATTCTTCAATCTCTTCCTCCTTATCTTGATTTTAATAAGCTAAAAAGTAAGGATTTGATTGAAATAAACGCACAATACCGAACCATTAATCATTTTCTTATAGAGCTTACTGATGTAGTGGCTGAGTTCGAGAATCTCCTGAGGTTTAAGAAAGAAACGAGTTTCGTCCGTTATGTCACAAAATACAAAAAAGACCTGGCTAACGCCATTTCGTTCTTCAATATAAGAGTAAACGGGAGTTTAACCGATAAGATTCACAACATGAGAGTCAGACACTAAAAAAAAGCCCGTTCCGGAGAACGGGCCCTCTTATTTTACTGCTTACTCTTTTACTCTGAGTCCTGTACGGTATGGGCTCTTTGCTAAGCTCTTTGCCATCCGTGCGAGGCTCATTGCAGCTTTAGTTATTCTTCAATCCTGATCGTACTGTAGCTCGTAGTAAGAAAGATTGAAGGCTTCTCTTTTTCCTCAAGAAAGGCTTTTACAATAGACATGTGATCTTCTTCTTGGCTGCTCATTTCATCAGGTAGCTTCCATTTGATATCTCCATTTTTAGCCCTGGCTTCAAAAGGGTATTTTTCTCTGAGAGGCCAATAAAACTTTATGCCAGCGTATTTTCCTTTTACTTCTATAGGATGAGTTAAAGGAGATGGGTTGAGGACTATATCCCCGTGTTCAAGGAAGATAGTTGTTTTTCCAGAGAATTCGGATAGTTCGACATTCCGGTAAGAAGAAGTGATATGGATTTTTTGGCCGACAATTGATTTCCCGTATACTCCCAGGTTCTTTCCATCAACTATGAGATCCCCCTGGAGGTTATCTACCCTAACCTTACTGTAGTTGTCTTCTATATCCACGTACTCTCTTGCACCATCGACTTCCACAGGTGAATGGCGGGCTCTGATTTTTGTGGGGCCTACATTAAAAAGGGCTATTTTTTTGTACGAGGTCGTAACTTCTACAGATCCCATCAGATTTTCGCCATAAACTCCAGAGTGAGAACCTTCGATCTTGACATCTTGAGAGATGTTTTCCAGGCGTACTTTGCCATACTGGTGAACAACCTGTGTTTTCCCTTTAACACCATTGACGAACACATCAGCATGCTTGCCTTCTATCTGGCAATCAGATTGAACATTATCAACTTCAATATCTTTATAGCTGTTTTCGATTAAGAGTTCTCCAGCTATGTCTGAAGCGATGATTTTGCCATGGCGGTTTTTGATATTCGTGTTTCCAACCTTTACTGTCTTGACTTCACCGTATGAATTATTCACCTCAATATCCATGCCAGCGGGAAGAGAGATTTTGAAATTTGTTCTAAAGTGTCTTCTCCTGAACTCACTCCGGTTTGTGGAGATAGTCAACTGGTGAGCATCCTTATCAATAATCATTTTGAGCTCATCTGCGATTTCTTTGGCTTGCTCTTCGTTTCTTCGCCATATTGTTTTCTCAAAAGAAACGGTTATTCTTCCCTCATCTGTTCCTTGTATTTCGATATCTCCGTGGGCGTTGATGACTTTAAGCTGGGGAGGAAAGGGCGGCTCGAGTTCCTGAAATTCTTCATAGACAAATTTTTCATGGTCAAAGAAGATGTGATCATCTATGTCAATATAGATCTTTCCTGTGTGGGCATGATAAAAGGTTACACCAACTGCAATGATTAGAATTAAGAGAATAATTTCTTTTGCTTTCATTTTTTCCCTTTTAAGTCCCGGATTTGTCCTGGTTTTCCTTAATTCCAAAGTAGAGTTTCCAGGCTCCCCAGATGATTAAAACCAGAGGCCAGAGGCGAGCGATAAAACTCCAGATATCTACATCAAGATTATGCAGAATAAAAACAAGGCCTATTACGATGAGGATGATTCCCCATATAAGCGGATCTTTTCTTCCTTTTTGTGCCATTTTATTCTCCTCTGTTCTCTTCTCTCTTCGTAGAAACAAAATCTACGATGAGCTTTATCCCGATAACTATGACAACCACAGGCCAGAATTGCCAAACAGTGGAGTAGCTTATGACCTCAAAATTGGCCAGAAGAAGGAAAACTCCTAAGAGAAGCAAAACGATTCCCCAGAAAACAGAGCCAGCTTTTACAGCTTCGGGGAATTCCTCTACTTCCACTTCTTCCTCTTCTTCTCCCATGAGGGCTTTGCGATTAATGGCCTGAGCAGTTTGAGCAGCCTCGAAGATCTGGTAGGTGTAGAATCCAAAGATAAGCAACGAGCAGAGCAGTATTACAAATACCGGGGGACTCAGTGTCAGTGTCGAGATTAGCCCAGCGATTATAATCATGTAAATCAATCCCTTGGTCAGCTGCCGGTTGTACATAGCGCCCGTTCCAGGGGCAATGATAGCGAGAATTACTGCAAGAGCGGGTGATTTTTGGGGCCTTCTGACTACGATTTTTTCTTCCATTTTATACCTCCATAAATATGTAAAATTTAATCCTCATTTCCTCCGGGAAGCTTTATGTTTTTGAGAGAAACAAGAATATTGTCCTTATATTCACCTAAAGAAGCCGTAAAGGATTCTGCTTTGGCATACAGTCTTTCGATCTTGCTGTAGCCATAGCCAATCTTGCGGCTGATCGATTTATCGATAGAACTCTTGTTAGGGCCGTAAAAGTAGAAAGAAATCATGATGAGCATTATTGTGGCCACGGTCAGAATAGGCTGGAGAGAAGGACGGACCAGAAAGTCAAAATTAGGAAATCTCAGTTTAAATCTCTTCTTTTTTCTCGGAATCGAATAGAGTCGATCGAGTAAATTTTCGCTTACTTCCAGTTCTGGGATATCAGATAGAGATTCTTGCGTTTCTTTCATTAAAGAAAAAAGCAGGGAACAGTTCTCACAGGTTTTCAGATGTTTTGCAACAGTTCCTTTTTCTTCCGTATTGAGTTCATCTTCTAAATAAGGAGATAGGAGTTCTTCTATTGTTTTACATTTCATTTCTTCTCTCCTTTTTTTCTTTAAGGATTTTAGCCAGTTGAAGCCTTCCCCTGTTAATCCGGGATTTGACCGTTCCTAAGGGAAGGCTCATGATTTCTGCAATCTCCTCGTATTGTTTCCCCTGAATATCTCTGAGAATAATTGCCATTCGAATTTCAGATGTAAGATTGTTAATGCCTTGCCAGACAGTTCTTTTATTTTCTTCTTTCACGGCTCCTTCCTCAGGATTCTCGAAGGCTTCTGAGGTGAGATAGTGGTCATTGAAGTTATCCCGTGTCTGCTTTTCCCATTTTGTCCTTCGATATTGGTCAATTAGATAATTTCTGGCGATGGTGAGGAGCCAGGCAGAGAAATTCCTTTTAAAGTCGAATTTGGAGAGTGAATTGTAGAGCTTTAAAAAAATATCCTGTGTCAGGTCTTCAGCTTCCTGGTAGCTTCCTGCAAACTGATAGGCCATGTTGAATATTCTTTTGGAATAAGTATCAACTAGCATTTTCCAGGCTCCTTCATTGCCTTCTAAGCATTCTTGGACTATCGTATTTATCTGCACTCAATTCACCATGGTAGACGATATTTCAGGAAAAAAAGTTCCGTTTTTCCCCCCTATTTTTCATGTTGATATATGGGAAAGTACTCATTTTCCATATTAAATTGGGGCCAGGCTCCATTTTTCTGCATTTTTCTGATTTTAAAACGGGGATTGCCCTCATTTTTCCGCTAAATTGGGGCCAGGCTCCATTAAATGGGAGACAATCCTCATTTTCTTTATTCTATTTTTGTAAAGATGAGGTGTCAAACCCATATTATGAAGGGGCATAATTTATCTGTATGAGCATGATTTATCAAAACCATAAAATAAGATTGTAGGGGCTTGATTTATCAAGCCCACCTTTTGAAATATGGAGATTTACTTTATTAAAACAATCAATTTATTTGTGTAAAAAATGTGCGTTTGATAAATCAAACACTTACATAAGATGAACCAACTCCCTTCGGATATATAAAGTCCCTCCAGATGAATCAGGATACCCACATTTCAAAATTTCTTGACTTAGGAAGTGAGATATGACACGATATCTTGTAATATTGTTCAATTTTCTTGATTTGCTTTTCAACTCTCATTCATGTCTGTTATAAAACTCTTTCACATCTAAAAAGGGAGGTAATAAATGGAAGGTATTGTTGGATACGGGGCGTATATTCCTCGGAACAGGATCAAAGTAGAGGAAATCGCTAAAGTCTGGGGAGCTGATGCTCCGAGCTACAAAAGAGGATTGATGCTGGAGGAAAAATCTGTACCTTCTCCTGACCAGGATACTATTACCATGTCTGTGGAGGCAGCTAAAAATGCTCTGATGAGATGTCTCATCAATCCCAAGGAGATCGGCGCAGTGTATATCGGTTCTGAATCCCATCCCTATGCAGTCAAGCCGAGCGGCACAGTTTTGGCTGAGGCCCTAGGGGCCACTCCTGAAGTTCACACAGCAGATCTTGAATTTGCCTGTAAAGCTGGAACAGAAGGGATGTATGTGGTTTTAAACCTGGTGAAGTCAGGTGACATCAAATATGGCCTGGCAGTAGGAGCCGATACCTCGCAAGGTGCTCCTGGTGACGCTCTGGAGTACTCGGCTGCTGCTGGGGCGGCGGCTTTTATTTTTGGCCGTGAAAACGTGATTGCTACTACTTTGGAGACCTATTCCTACACGACGGATACTCCTGATTTCTGGCGGCGCGAATACCAGTATTATCCTCAGCATGGAGGACGATTCACAGGAGATCCTGCCTATTTCAAGCACGTCGTAGGAGCAGCTAAAGGAATAATGGACAAGGTTGGAATGAAACCTTCTGATTTCGATTATGTCACTTTTCACCAGCCCAATGGAAAATTCCCTTTTAGAGTTGGCAAGATGTTGGGATTCGAGAAAAAACAGATTGAAACGGGTTGGTTGGTCAATAAACTCGGAAATACCTACTCAGGTTCTTCCCCTTTGGGACTGACTGCGATTCTGGATGTCGCCAAGCCCGGGGATAAAGTTCTTATCGTTTCTTACGGCTCCGGGGCTGGAAGCGATGCCTTTATCTTCGAAGTGACCGAAAGAATGGATAAAGCAAGAGATCTCGCCCCGAAAACAAGAGAATTGCTGGATAATAACAAATGTTACCTTGAGTATGGTGAGTATGCCAAGTACCGTCAAAAAATCAAAAAGGCGACTTAGGAGGAAGAAATGAGAGATGTTGCCGTAATTGGTGTCGGGATGACAAAGTGGGGAGAACTTTGGGAGAAATCCCTAAGAACTATTTTTGTGGAAACAGCTCTCCTCGCTCTGGATGATGCGGGTGTTGATCGAATTGACTCTATGTATGTGGGTTCTATGTCCTCAGGTCTTTTCGTAGGGCAGGAACACATTGCATCTCTTCTGGCTGATTATTTAGGCCAGGCTCCTGTCCCTTCAGCAAGAGTAGAGACGGCTTGTGCTTCGGGTGGTCTTGCTTTAAGACTCGGTTTTATGGAAGTCGCCTCTGGCATGAGCGATGTGGTCCTTGTCAGCGGCATAGAGAAAATGACAGATGTCAGTGGCTATGAAGCAACTTATGCTTTAGGCACAGCCGCTGACCAAGAATATGAAGGCTATCATGGAATCACTTTTCCTGGACTTTATGCTTTAATAGCCAGAGCCCATATGGAAAAGTACGGCACAACAAGAGAACAGCTGGCATTGGTTGCCGTTAAAAACCATCTCAACGGCTCTAAGAATCCTCTGGCCCAGTATCCTTTTAAGATTACAGTGGATTCGGTCTTGAATTCTGTTCTGGTCGCTGATCCATTGAGACTCTTGGATTGTTCGCCAATCACTGATGGAGCAGCGGCTGTTATCCTTTGTCCCATCGAGATGGCTCGAAAAATGAATAAACCGGTTGTGAAAATCACCGGGAGCGGTCATGCAACAGATTCGATTGCTCTTAGCTCAAGGAAAGATATTACCTGGCTTGAAGCTACCTACCAGGCTGGAAAGCGGGCTTATGCCATGGCCAATAAAAAACCAAAAGATATCGATATTCTCGAAGTTCATGATTGCTTCACTATTGCTGAGATCTGCGTGATTGAGGCCTTAGGAATTGTAGAGAAGGGGAAAGGCGGAAAAGCTGCAGAAGATGAAATAACTTATCTTGAAGGGAAGATTCCGGTGAATACAAGCGGCGGCTTAAAAGCCAAGGGCCATCCTGTGGGAGCAACGGGTGTGGCTCAAGTTATAGAGATTGTAAAACAGCTCCAGGGAGAGGCTGGCAAGAGACAAGTAAAAAACCCCAGAATAGGGATGGCTCAGAATATGGGTGGAAGTGGTGGAAGTACGGTGGTTCATATCTTCGAGAGAGAATAAGGAAGGAGGGCAAAATGACAACACCATCGAGATATTGGAGGGAAATCCCTCAGAGATACAGACTGGAAGCCAATAAATGCAAAAAATGTGGATTCGTCTTCTTTCCCCCACGTCTTATCTGTTCTCAATGCCAAAATAGAAAATTTGAGGAAACGAAATTGGCTGAGAAGGGAAAAGTCCTTACTTTTACTATTATCCGGGTTCCTCCCCAGCAGTTTGTCGATCAGGCTCCCTATGCGGTGGGGATAGTGGAACTCGATGATGGAGTGAAATTGACAGGCCAAATTGTGGACTGTGATTTTGAGGATTTAAAAATCGGAAAGAGAGTAAAGATAGAATTCCGAAAGATTTTCGCTGAAGGAGAAGCAGGCATTCTTTGCTATGGCTACAAGTTCGTCCCAGAATAATATTGTGGGGGCTTGATTCATCAACTCTGTAAATAACGAAGGGGTTTGATTCACCAAACCCACATTGTTTTAATATTTTATGGGTTTGATTCATCAAACCATATGGTTTGATTGTTATAGGGGCTTGATTTATCAAGCCCACCTTTTATTAAAGGAAAAATGTGAAGGGGTTTGATTTATTTATCCTATCCAGAATAAGATTGTAGTCGTCTGATTGATCAAACCTGCAAATAGCTTAGGGACTTGATTCATCAAACCATATGGTTTTAGTATTGTAGGGGCTTGATTCATCAAGCCCGCACTTTGGATGAGGAGATTTCATTATGTACAGAATCGAAAGTAAGGTAGACACCAAGAGCAAAGAATATAAAGAGAATTCTGCACAAATGCAGAAAACCGTTGCTGAATACAAAAAAAGACTGGCCAAGATTCAAGAAGGTGGTCCTTTAAAATACAGAGAGCTTCATAAATCCAGAAAAAAACTATTGCCCAGGGAAAGAATAGAGAAACTCTTCGACCGTAACACTCCTTTTTTGGAGCTGACTTCCTTGGCTGCTTACGATTTGTATGATAACGAAGCTCCAGGGGCAGGTATAATCACCGGAATCGGCGTAATCCATGGACGTGAAGTTTTAGTCGTAGCCAATGATGCCACTGTTAAAGGGGGTACCTATTTCCCGATGACAATCAAGAAGCATGTCAGAGCTCAGGAAATTGCACTGCAAAACCGTCTCCCTTGTGTCTATTTAGTGGATTCGGGGGGGATATTTCTTCCTCATCAATCTGGTACTTTTGCTGATAAGGAATATTTCGGCCGTATTTTTTACAATCAAGCTCGCCTTTCTGCTCTGGGTATTCCTCAGATATCGGTCGTCATGGGATCCTGTACGGCCGGCGGAGCCTACGTGCCGGCTATGAGTGATGAGACGGTTATTGTTCGCAAACAGGGGACGATTTTTATCGGTGGTCCTCCTCTAGTGAAAGCTGCTACAGGCGAAGAAGTTACAGCTGAAGATCTAGGAGGAGCTGATATTCATTGTCGTATTTCAGGAGTGTCAGATTATTATGCCCTCAACGATGGGCATGCTTTGGAGGTTGCTCGAAATATTATCGAAACATTGAATCCTCCCCAGAAAGTCCAGCTGGATGCTGCAGAGCCTGAAGATCCCTATTATGATCCGCAGGAGATTTACGGTATTATCCCCCAGGATTTAAGGAAGACCTTTGACATGAAAGAAATTATCGCGCGGATAGTGGATGGAAGCAGATTTCAAGAATTTAAAGAATTATACGGCCAAACCCTGGTTTGTGGTTTTGCCCGCATTTTGGGCTATCCTGTGGGAATCCTGGCCAACAATGGAGTCTTGTTTTCTGAAAGCTCTCTAAAAGGAGCTCATTTTGTTGCTCTCTGCTCCATGCGCAAAATTCCTCTCATATTCCTTCAGAATATAACTGGCTTTATTGTCGGAAAACAGTATGAACGTAATGGAATTGCCAAAGATGGAGCCAAACTGGTTCATGCTGTGGCTAATGCCGATGTTCCTAAGTTTACGGTGATTGTAGGCGGCTCTTACGGAGCCGGCAACTATGCCATGTGTGGCAGGGCCTACGCTCCGCGCCTACTCTGGATGTGGGCTAATGCTAGAATAAGCGTTATGGGAGGAGAACAGGCAGCCAATGTCTTGGTAACGGTGAAAATAAAAAGGTTAAAAGAGCAGGGGAAAAAGATGTCAAAGGCAGAACAGGAAAAATTAATGAAGCCCATTCTGGAAAAATACGAGCATGAAGCAAGTCCTTATTTCAGTACAGCTAGACTCTGGGACGATGGTATTCTTGACCCCTTAGAAACGAGAGAAGCTCTCGCCCTAGGCATATCCATGAGCCTTAATGCCCCTGTTCCTGATTATAAAGTTGGGATTTTCAGGATGTAAATTATAGATTGTAGGGGCTTGATTTATCAAGCCCGAATTGGTGATGAAAAAATGACATACGAGACAATTATTTTTTCCAAGGATGGGAAAATTGCCCGAATTTTCTTTAATAGGCCTGAAGTCCATAATTCTTTCAATTCCACGATGATTAAAGAGCTTGACGTTGTTTTTGAGGAAATCAAGGCAGATAAATCCATTCGAGTTGTTGTTTTGTCTGGAAAGGGGAAGTCTTTCTGCGCTGGGGCCGATATAAACTGGCTGCGAGAGATTATTAACTATTCTTTTGAGCAGAATTTGGGGGAATCCCTCCAACTGGCAGAAGTCCTGCGCAAAATCTACCTGCTGCCCAAAGCGACTGTAGCCATGGTTAATGGAGCGGCTATCGGAGGAGGTAACGGCTTTCTCTCTGCCTGCGATATATCGATCGCCTCAGAAGATGCAATATTTGGGTTGAGCGAAGTTAAAATTGGCCTCGTTCCTGCTGCCATTTCTCCTTACGTCGTCCGGAGGATAGGGGAGGGCAAGGCCAGAGAATATTTTTTGACAGGAAAAAGAGTTTCAGCAAAGAAAGCCCTTGAAATAGGCCTTGTTAACGAAGTTGTTCCTCATGAAGAGCTTGAAAAAACAGTGGATGAGATAACAAGTCTTCTTCTCTCATCTGGTCCAGAGGCTATCGCAGCTTGTAAAGAGCTTCTTCACAGAGTCCCTGAGATGAGCTTTGACGAAGTAAAAGAATACACCGCCCGGATGATTGCAAATTTGAGAATAAGCGAGGAAGGCCAGGAAGGAATGGCATCCTTTCTGGAGAAGAGAAAGCCCAAATGGACAAAATAACAATTGTATGGGCTTGATTTATTGAAGCTCCAATGTATGAAGGGATTTGATTCATCAAACCTATATTGTTTTATTATTGTAGGGGCTTGATTCATCAAGCCCACCTTATTTATTTGGGATTATTAAAAATGTGTGTTTGATAAATTAAACATAATTAGACTAGAAAAAAAGATAAAACAGAAAAAAAAAGATGTTTAAGAAAATATTAATTGCAAACAGGGGGGAAATTGCCGTCAGGATCATCAAAGCCTGCCAGGAGATGGGTATCCCTTCGGTAGCTGTTTATTCAGAGGTTGACCGCGGCAGCCTTCATGTTCAACTGGCAGATGAGGCTGTGTGTATCGGGCCGCCTCCAGCCATTGATAGCTACCTTGATATGGACAGGATTATACAGACCGCTTGCGAGGCAGGTGCTGAAGCTATACATCCAGGTTATGGTTTTCTGTCTGAGAATGCAGAGTTTGCCCGTAGCTGTGAAAAAGAAAATATTGTTTTTATCGGACCGAACTCCAAGGCTCTGGCACTGGTTGGGGACAAGGTTCGTTCCCGCCAGACAATGGAGAAGGCTGGAGTGGCGATTATCCCGGGAATGAAAAGAATTGCCAAGGATTTCGCTGAGTTTGTATCAGAGGCTAAAAAGATAAGCTATCCGGTTATGATTAAAGCGTCTGCAGGCGGGGGCGGAAAAGGAATGAGAGTTGTTTATGATCCAAGAGAATTGAAATCCTCTCTTGAGGCGGGGAGGCGAGAAGCAAAGTCAGCCTTTGGCGACGAGTCTGTTTATCTGGAAAAGTTCATGGAGGAGCCGAGGCACGTGGAATTTCAAGTCTTAGCCGATAATTATGGAAATATAGTCCATCTTTTTGAACGAGAGTGCTCAATACAGAGGAGACATCAGAAAATAGTAGAGGAAACTCCTTCTCAAGCTTTGGACCCAGAGCTTCGGGCTCGTATGGGGGAGATAGCTAAAAAAGTCATCCAGGTCTCCGGGTATAATAATGCGGGAACAGTCGAATTCCTCCTGGATAAAGACAAGAATTTTTATTTCCTGGAGGTTAATGCCCGTCTTCAGGTTGAACATCCTGTAACTGAGATGACAACAGGCACGGATCTGGTCCACCAGCAGATTTTGATTGCTTCAGGAGAAAAACTTCCGTTTAAGCAGGAAGAGATACTCCAGAGGGGTCATTCCATCGAATGCCGGATCTATGCCGAAGACCCACACCAAGATTTCCTGCCTTCTTCTGGAAAAGTTCTCTTCCTTAAGGAACCGGTAGGCCCTGGCGTTCGTCATGACTGCGGAATTTATAGCGGCTGCGAAGTGCCGATATTTTACGATCCGATCTTGGCCAAGGTGATCGTCTGGGCGGAAAACAGAGAAATAGCCTGCCGCAGGATGATAAATGCCCTGGATGATTATGTTGTTCTGGGAATAAAGACAACCATCCATTTTCTTAAAGAAGTCATCAGCCATCCTCAGTTTAAGGCTGGGAAGACCACTACCAGTTTTATCAAAATGTATTTTGATGGACGGAAAGGAAAGAAAAAAACAGATGAAAACCTGAAACTGGCTTTGATAGCCTCAGCCTTTGATAGTCTTGATAAAACGCATGTAAGAAGAGCCGGTGAAACTGAAGAAAAAGAAGTTTTTTCTCCCTGGCTGACACTCGGGAAATGGCGACTGGGAGGAAGGAAGTAAAATGGAGTTCGAATTCTTAATTGACAACACGTTACACAAAATATCCCTCGAAAAGAAGGAGAATATCTTCGTAGTTTCCGATGGAGAGAAAACCTATGAGGCAGATATCCGTTTTATCTCTCCAAATATTATTTCTATTCTAATCGAAGGGCGTTCCATTCGAGTGTATTTTGCCAGGGATAGAGAAAAAAGGTTTCTTTCCCTCGAGGGTCAGCAGTTCACCGTTCAAGAACCTCTTGAGGGTGGAGAGGGTTTAAAGAAAGATGACGTAAGATCTCGAGAAGATGAGTTAATGGTCAAAGCTCCGATGCCTGGAAAAGTCATAAAAATCGATGTTTCCGAAAAGGAAGAAGTCAGGAAGAATCAAACTTTGGTCGTAGTAGAAGCGATGAAGATGGAAAACGAGATAAAATCTACTATAGATGGTTATGTAAAGAAGGTTTTTGTATCTGCTGGGGATCTGGTCGATTCTGAGAAGCCCCTGATTGAGCTTGGGATTAAAGAATAAACATTGTAAAAAATAGGGGTCAGGTCTCTATTTTTGCGCATCTCATCATTTATCGTTTTTCCCCTCTTGAAGCATTTTTGTTAAATACCCTACATGCGATATAATAGATACATAGATCTACAATAGACTAATAAATCAAATTATTTTGCAACTTTTTAAGATGAAGGACAGTTTAAAGATAATGAGGATGGATGAACAAGAGCTGGTACGCCAAATTCAGGACGGTGATGAGATGGCCTTTGCAGAAATAGTCAAAATTTACAAGGATAAGATAGTAAATTTCCTCTGTAAATTCACAGGTGATTATCAGAAAGCAGTGGATTTATCTCAAGAGACTTTCATGAGAGTTTATTTTAAAGCCCATAAATACAGGCCAGTGGCTCCTTTCTCTTCCTGGATTTATGCCATTGCTTCAAACCTAGCCAAAACAGAGATGAAAAAAATGCGAAAATATGCAGTTATCTCCCTTGATGAGGTTCAGAACAGGGTTCCTATCGAGGCGTATAGAAAAAATCCTCCTGATTCAGGCCTAACCCGGAACCTAAAAAAAGCATTAGACTCTCTCCATCCCCGTTACAGAATACCAGTTGTTCTCAAAGATATAGAAGGCTTCTCTCAGGAAGAAATTGCTGAGATCATGAAAAGGCCTGTCGGTACCATAAAAGCAAGGATCAATCGAGGAAGAAATTATTTAAAAATAGAATTAGAGAAAGCTTCAGGCGTGGAAAATTCTTTTACGAAGAAAGAGGAGTGTCAAGATGGATGTGCCTAATCTTTTAAAAAAGTTAGAGAGGATCAAAGCCCCTCCTGGTTTTGAACAAAAAATACTGGCTCAGCTCTCTTTGAGAAAAAGGAGAAGGCAGAGGATAAAGTACCTTCGTCCTTCATTAGCAGGTGCTTTTAGTGCTGCCCTTGTGTTTTTTATTGTAGTGAATGTTTTCATCCTGCCTAAAAAGGGCCCCCTAGAAGTTGCTGATTTAGAAAAAGGCCTTGCCTCTCCCTCAACATTCCAAAGAGGAGGAGAGCCAAGAAATGGAGAAACTATCCCCATTATTGAAGTCGCAGATTATGGTGGGGAAATCCAGTCTGCTTCTAGGGAACCTCAGACAATATATATTCTGGAGCAGGTTTCTGAAGTTACTAGCACAAAAATCAAATATTAAGGAGGTTAATTAAAAATGACCAATAAACTCAAAGTTATTATCGTGCTATCAGCATTTTTATTTGCGCTTTTTCCAACCTTGAATGCAGAGTCCAACGCAGGTTTTCGTGGTGAAACGGAGATTGAGGATTTAACCAAGAAAGTCTATCCGTCGGTTGTCAAAGTTGAAGTAAGGAACAGGATAAGAAAAGTCGCGACAGGTGTTGTTATTGATAAAATTGGGCACATTGTCACCACTGCCCTCATTTATCCACGCGATGAAAAAATCTCAGTTATCACCTCTACGGGAAAAAAGATGGAAGCCAAATTTCTGGGGATGGATTCAGAAACTCATTTAGCACTCATTAAGGTTAAGGATAAAAATCTGACTCCGATAACTTTAGGAGTGTCAAAAAAGCTTTCTCCCGGTTCATGGATTGGTGTTATCAGCATTTCTCCCGAGAATACGCCGGCCATCACTCAAGGAATTGTAAACTCTATTTCTCCAGAAAAGATCCGGTTGAATGTTTGGATTGTGCAAGGTTCAAGTGGAAGCCCTGTTGTGGACAAAAAAGGCCGCATGGTTGGATTGCTCAGAGGAGTTTATTCCAGTGATAGACCATTCATTGTTGAGTTTAGAGAGAGAGAGATAGCTGGTAGGGGAATAGTCTTGAGTAAAGCAGAAGCTGCTTCATCCGGTATGGCAGAGGCTATTCCGGTTGACATAGTAAAGAGCGTTACTTCTGAAATAAAGGAGAAAGGAAGAGTAGAAAGAGGATGGTTAGGAGTTTCTATCGAGGAAAATGAAGAAGGCAAGGTAAGAATTATTGCGGTTGAAAAAGAAAGTCCGGCTGAACTTGCAAAGCTTAAAGAAGGAGATATCATTCTTAAAATCGAGCGTGAAGAAATAGCCAGCACCAAAATGCTGGTGAAGGAAATAAGAAAGAGAAAACCTGGTAAGACCACAACCTTAAAAATTGAAAGAAATGGAAAAGAAATAGGTGTCAAGGTGAAATTGGGTGAATACTCCGAAAAAAATGTGAGGCTAGAGCTTGAGTATAAATTTCCCCGGCTTTTTATCTCACCAAAGCCGCCAGTAGTCCCAAAACTACCAGATCTACGAAAACTACCCAAACCTCCTGAGCCTCCTGAAACCAAGATGTTTAGCTGGAGCGTCGAACATAGAAAGTATATCGGCATTTATTTAGAGGAAATCAACAGAGAACTTTCCGTCTATTTCGGCGTGAAAGAGGGCAGGGGACTTCTAGTAGCTAAAATCACAAAGGATAGCCCTGCTGAAAAGGCGGGATTGAAAGTGGGAGATGTCATCATCAAAGCTGACGGAATCCGGACTGAGCGAGCAAGAGATTTGACTGGAGTAATACAGGATAAAGAAAAGGGGAAGAGAATCAAGTTAGAACTCCTCAGGAACAAAAAAGTGAGGAGCGTTGAGGTTGAAATTGAAGAAGAAAGATCCGGATTTTCTTACTCGTATAAAGATTGGGAAGATTATGTTGATTTCTGGGATAGTTACAGTGAAAACCTGGAGAAACAATATAAAAAGTGGCAGGATTCTGAGGAGTATGAAAAAGTAATGAAAAAGCTGAACAAGAAGTTAGAGGAAATAGGCGAAAATTACAAAGAATCTACAGAGAAATTGAGAATAGCTTTAAAGAAACATAAAGCCATAAAAGTATAACCAGCTCCAGTTCCCATTTCTTGACGGGGAGGGAAGGATGAAAAATCCTTTGCCTCCCTTTTTTTTTCTCTTCGGTCTTCAGTCAGTTTTAGATGAACGGTTAGAGGAGGAGCCCAGCCACTTTTCCAAGTATTTTTTAAATTCATCTGAAGATAATCTCTTTTTTTTATAGAATCCCTTTTTTTTTCTTTGCATCATAGCTTCATAGAGGATTATCCCGACCGACACCGAGAGGTTGAGACTCTGAGCCATGCCTATCATGGGGATTTTGATTTTGTAATCAGTCAGAGAGAGAGCTTCTTCCGAGATGCCTTCAGCTTCATTTCCGAACACAAGAGCAAGAGGCTGAGTATAGTCCAGGGCAGTATGAAGAATGGAATCTTTACTAAGATGGGTAGCAGCGATTTTAAATCCTTCCTTTTTTAATCGCTTAAGGCATTTTGAAGTTGATGTGTAATAGTTAAAATGAATCCATTTTTCGGCTCTGGTCGATATAGCTTCGTTCACCGGAAAGGTTTCCTGGCCCGCGGATATGATATCCAGGTACAGAATTCCTGCTGCATCGCAGGTTCTGACCACAGCACTAGCATTATGGGTGTTTTTTACCTCTTCCAGGACAACCCTTAAGTCTGGCTGCCGGAGAGATAGAACCTTTTTGACTTTTTCAATTCTTTCTTTTGTCGGCACAAGAAAAATATAACAAACAGTCTCGTAAAAAGCAAAACATTGCAGGGGCTTGATTCATCAAACCCACCTTATTGGGATGAAGAGTGTTTATTTACTGTAGGGGCTTGATTCATCAAGCCCACCGGTAAGCTCTCTAATTTATAACTTCTTTTTTTTAAAGATAAATTCTCTCAAATAATTTTTAAATATTTGCTTAGCCTCTGGGCTAGCATAGCGACTTTCGGGATGAAATTGTGATGCCACTACATTACCTACTCTTATTATTTCGATTCCGTCCTTGCTCTTTGCTAATACAATTCCGTCACCAATATTTTCCTTATTATTGAATGGCACTGAATATTTGTGATATTGCCGAGTGATGAATGTGTCGCCTTTATGACAGACAGATTGGAAAATAGAGTCATCTTTTAAGATGTGAATCAAAACATCCTCATCCCAATAACCTGTTTTGATTAGCCTTCCCTCCTTCGAATCTAATAAATAAGCTAAGAGCTGCAAGCCGAAACATATTCCAAAAGCATGTTTTTTCTGTTCGATTGATGCTTGCAAGAGTTCTGCAACATCCTTAATTTCCGGAGAGTCAGGAAAAAAAGTGCTGCTCCCTGAAATGATTAATAAATCAAAATCTTTTAATTTTGATTTGACAATATCCTTGAGACTATCATATCTCCTCTTAGCAATTACATGTGAGACTTTTTCTTGGGTAAAAAAATTGCCAGCTAAATCACACAATTCCGAATATATTGTTGATCCGCAGTCTATAATAAGGATTTGATAGTCAGATTCTTGAGGTCTATTTGAAAAACGGAGCCTATTCGGAAGAGCCCAGCTTTTCATCCAAGCGGAAGATATTAATATGGTAGCTAAGAAAACAATGAAAATGGGAAGAACATTTTTTAAAATATTAAGTTTTACCATTTGTGAATATTCTAGATTCAAATGATGAATTTCGTCAAGTTATTAGAGGGTCATTTTTAGAGCCAGAATCAGCCAGAATAAAAAGGCTCCGGTTAGGGCTCTCCATTCTTTATTTTTCCAGAAGAGCTTCCAGCTGAACTTATTTTTCCCCTGAAGAGGAAATGATTTCCACGTTGGGAAAAAAAGCGGAACTTTTTTCTTGTATTCATCATATTCAGCGGGAAAAAGCTCCTTCATCCTTTTCATTTCCCTTTTTATGACAAGAGGGTAGAAAAGGAGAAAATAAGCAGCAAAGTATCCGAGTACCCACCACGAGCGGGATGCGAAGGCAACGCTGATTCCTATTACAAAATTTCCAAAATAAAGAGGATTTCTGGTGTATTGGTAAGGCCCGGAAATTGCCAGTTTCTTTTCCTTCCTTAGATGACCGGCAGACCAAGTTCTTATCAGAAGCCCTATAAAGCAAACACCCAAACCGGTGAAAAACGATGTGAGATCGGGCCTGGCAAAAATAATTGCCAGGATAAGACCGATAGAAGCAGCCCTTACTCTCCATCTGTATGCTAATTTCTCTAAATTGAATTTAGGCATTCTCTTTCAATAATTGATGGCTTAAGGCAGCAACTTCTTGTGGAGTTATTTTTTTAAGGCATTCGATAGTAGGACATTTCCTTTTATAACAATTACCACATTCCATTCCATGAATAGCCACTTTATCATGAGGGCTAAAAGGTCCGTTTCTCTGGGGATTTGAGGGACCGAATATGCCGACAACGGGTCGGGAGAAAGCACAGGCAGCCTGGAGAGCAAATGTGTCTCCGCTTACGAGTAGAGAAGATTCTTTAATCAGAGCCATAACTTCCTGCAGAGAAAGGAAAGGTGCCAGAGGGACTTGAGTCTTTTTATGAACTTGGGAAGCCAGCGCTTTTTCCTCTTCATTTCCCCATAAAAGAAGGGGAAAAAATTCTTTCGTTTTCATAATCTCGATTAGCTCTATCCATTTTTCAGGGAACCATCTTTTTGTTTCCCAGGCAGCGCCCACATTAAAAAGAATGAGCTTTTCCTGCTCATCATAGCCTGTTTTTCGAAGTTTTACTTTGACTGCTTCCGATATTTCTGCGGGCAAAACCAGAGGGAATTCATATTGTTCCTCTTGTATTCCTACCCTGGTCAAAAGCTTCAAGTTTTTGCTTATGACATGTATGGTTTCAGGTATTTCCTCGAGCTTTTCTGTGTAAAAAAGAGAGGCCAGAGGTTCCCTCAGGTTTTTCCGATGGAAGCCGGTTCTTTTTTTAGAGCCAGAGATGAAAGCAATAAATCCGGATTTTGCCAATCCTTGAAAGTCAAGGGCGATCTGGTTCTCGTCCTTAAGTTCTCTTTTGAGGCGGGAAATTTCTGTCCAAAATTTTCTTCTATTCAGGCGCCATCCTTCAGTATGAGCAACGATAATCTTATCGATCCCAGGGACAAGATCGAGAATATCATGTCCTTTGTCTTCTACAACCCAGGATATTTTAGCTTCAGGGAAGCTTTTTCTTAAGGCAGAGAAAGCGGGAAGAGTATGAATGATATCTCCCAGCGAGCTGAGCCGGATAATAAGGAAATTGTCCATGGCGCAAATTCAGGGTTTACTCTCCGTCTTTTATTTTAGAGGCAATCTCTTTAATAAGTTGCGAAGTGGATTTTATTTTTGGTCCTCCTGTTATGGCAATCGTTCCGCCGTATCCTTTGACTGTCTCCTTTTCAGGGACTGTTTCTTCTGTATAATCCGAGCCTTTAGCATGGATATCGGGTTTGAGCGCAAGAAGGACTTTTTCCACATTGGGCTCGTCAAAAAAGGTGATGTAATCGATAAAGTAAAAAGAGGAAGCTATGTCCGCTCTTTCTTTCTGGTTAAGGATGGGTCTTCCTTCTCCTTTAAGCTTGCGAATTGAGGAGTCGGTGTTCAGAGCCAAAACCAGAATATCTCCTTTTTTCTTAGATTCCTTCAGATACCTTATATGGCCAACGTGAATCAAATCAAAACAGCCGTTAGCCAGAACAACTTTTTGCTCCCTTTTTTTATGCTCTTGGATAATTTTTGTTAACTGAGAAAGTGTGTATAGTTTTTTCAATTTTAAGAAACGATATTCTTCTTGAGTTCTTGAACACTTAACGTGGCGGTGCCTTTTTTCATGACAACAATATCGCCGGCATAGTTGGCAAGCATAGCAGCCTCTTTGAAAGTTGAGCCACAGGCTAAGGCCAGAGTGAAAACACTTATGACTGTATCCCCGGCTCCTGTGACGTCAACGATATCGGTCGTGCCACAGATGGAGATGGAGAAAGGAGCCTTCTTCTCTTCGAAGAGAACCATTCCTTTGGAACCTCTTGTTATAAGCAGGGCTGGAGACTGAGTTTTTCTTAAAAGGAGCCTTCCGGCTTGTTTAAGGAGTTGGTTATCATCATTTATCTCGATCTGGAGGGCTTCCTCAACCTCGGGTTCGTTTGGAGTTGAGACAGTAACACCTTTGAAATTCAGGAGCCGGAAGCGGGAATCAAGGGTTACAGGGATGTTTTTTTTCTTAAAGCTGGGGAGGGTATGGTTAAAAAGATCTTCTTTGACAGTAAAATAATTGTAATCAGAAATGAGAAGGGCGCTTATTTTCTTTTGGGCATCTTTGAGAGTCTTCTGAATTTTTTGTTTTAACTCGTTGCTGTCAGGGACTTTTCCTTCTCGGTCAATCCTTAAAATCTGCTGTTTTTTTGCAGTCTCTTCGCCAGCCAGAATTCTGGTTTTAATCGGGGTATTATATTTTTTTTCTTGGATTAAATATTCTGTGGAGACTCCTTTCTTTTTAAGAATTTGGAGGATTCTTTGCCCTGAGTCATTCGAGCCCACGACACCTATAGGATAAGGATCTGCACCTAAAGCTTTGAGGTTGAGGACAGAATTTCCAGCTCCGCCAAGGGAGAATTCCTTTTTTTTATAGTCGAGGATAAGAACAGGAGCTTCCCTTGAAATGCGTCGCGTATTCCCAAAAATGTATTCGTCCAGTATGAAATCTCCCCAGACTGCTATTTTTTTCCGGGCGAAATCGCCAACAAGACGAA
>DRHQ01000140.1 GCA_011049545.1 Candidatus Aminicenantota bacterium
CGGTGAGGAAGGCTCTTCCATCCTGATAGAATATATGGATCCTTTTATGCCTTAAGACACTCTTTTCTTTTTCGGGTAGAAATTGGAGGGAGAGTCTAATGATTTCAGGGTCGAGCTCGACATAGTCCACCTCGACCTGAGAATATTTAAGGATCTGGCTCAATCCTCCACCAGGTCCTCCGCCCACCATCAGAACGTTTTTCGCCTTAGGATTCTGAAGGAGAGCAAAATGCACAGATTCCTCAGAAGCAGCCAGATTAGGGTAGGAATACTCATGAAGGCTGTTGTTATACAGGGAAATCTGCTCCTCGGTTTTCAGAATCTGGAGTTTTCCGTAGGGTGTATCTTTGCTTTTTATAAGAGAAAAGGGCTTCCAGTAAATTTTCTGGCTGGGGAAGTCAAAGATTATGAAGGCCGCCAGGAAAATGAGAATGGAAAGAGGGAAAAAAATTTGTTTTTTTTTGCCGAAGGAAAAGAAAATCAAGAGGGAAGCAGATGCTCCGACAATCGCGGCTCCCTGCCAGTTGGAGAAAACTGGAATGAGAAAAAAATAGACTATCAACCCTGCTGCGGAAGAACCCAGAGACTCCAAAAAGTAAACGCGATAAAGATCCCCTTTCTGGAAATGAGCATTGAAGACAAAAAGAATTCCCAGAGGAAAGCTTGTGAAAAAAGCAAGCACAAGAGAATAGAACAACATCGGAATTATCCCCGTGATTTCGCCAGGGAGCATTCTCAGGAAGAAGCGGGAAAACCTTAGGACTATGAGACTGAGAGGGAGAAAAAGTATAACAGCATAATATGTTTGGGGAAATCTTAGGGGATGAAATTTCAGTTTCGAGGAAAAAATACTTCCCAGCCCACCCCATAAGAGCCAGGCAGCAAGGATGAAACCAAAAGTGATTTCGTTTCCGTAGAAATGAACAGAGAATTCTCTAAGTAAAAAAATTTGGAAGGAGAGGGCAAGGAAACCCAGAAGAAAAGGCGGGAGAAAGGTTATCAAATCCAGATCCCTGGAATGGGGTTATTACAATATTTGCACCTTCCTCCTTTGAGCGCAATTTTACCTATACTATAGCCTTTCCGCTCAATAACATTATTTTTACAGTTGGGACAATAGGTGCTTTCTGCTGAATGACCGGGGACATTTCCGATGTATACGTGATGAATCCCCTCATCGAGAGCGATTTTATGGACTTTTTCCAGAGTAGATACAGGAGTTGGAGGAAGGTTTTTCATGAGATACATGGGAACAAAGCGGGAAAAATGGAGAGGCACATCAGGGCCGATTTCTTTCATAATCCATTGGCACATCTTACGGATTTCATCCGAGCTATCGTTTAGGGTAGGGATGACAAGATAGACGAGTTCAAGCCAGGCAGAGCTTTTATGCACGATTTTTATGGCCTCGAGTACTGGCTGGAGCTCTCCTCTCACATATTTTGTGTAAAAGTCCTGGGAGAAAGCTTTAAGATCAACCTTTATGGCATCCACAACTTTTGTCAGGTCTTCCATAGGTTCAGGGCTGATATGCCCTCCGGTGATGACAACGTTCCTGACTCCTTTTTTGCGGGCTTCTACGGATGTATCGTACATGTATTCAAAGAAGATAACAGGTTCTGTGTAGGTATAGGCGATTATAGGGCAGCGGTATTTCTGGGCGGTTTCCACGACAGCCCGGGGAAGGAGATCATAGTTTTGGACCTGTTCCGGTCTAACCTGGGATATCTCCCAATTCTGGCAGAATTTGCAGTTTACATTGCAGCCAGCAGTAGCGATGGACAGGGCACTGCTTTTGGGTAGATAGTGAAAGAGAGGCTTTTTTTCGATAGGGTCAGCTGCGATAGAGCAGGCCTTGCCGTAAACTAAGGTGTAGTATTTGCCTCCTATATTTTCTCTAACGCCACAGTAGCCTCTCTCCTTATCTCCCAATTTACAGAGGCGAGGGCAAAGAGTGCATTCTATTTCCCTATCAGGGTGTTTTTTATAGTAGCGCGCTTCAACTTTTGAAAGGTTTGCTTCCCCACCAAGAGCATAGAAATCCATGAGGAGTGCCGGGAATGCAGAGGTTCTATTCATCATACCCGTACTTGCTAGAAGAGTGGTTCCTCCAGCTGTTTTGAAGAATTGCCTTCTTTTCATACTTCCTCTTCTATAATCTGTATCTCTTCTGGATTTGCTTTTCCCAATCCCATTTTTTCAGCAGTTTTAAGATAAACAGGGGCTCTTTTTTCTTCCTTTAAAGAGGCAAGTCCCTTCTTGGCTCTGAGTTTTTCAATGACCTGCCAGCCGACATGATCAACTGCCACAGGATCCAGGCTGAAAATAAGAGCTTCGTATTTTTCAGCCCATCGGGCATGATAGGAAGGTCCACGATGATATTGGACAATCAGGCTGTCCAGGATGGTGAGTTTGTGCTTTCTTTTTATAAGTTTTGTCTCAAAAAGCTCAGCTACAAAGGGATTGCAGTTGAAATCATGGTATTTATTGGGATTGTGGATGGCTCCGAAGTAATTTTTCATCCCTGCCGTGACTCCTGCCATGCCGTGGTCTTTTAAAATGGCAAGGCTTATGGAGGCTGTGATCTTACTCGATTGAATCGAAGAGAAAAGACTTCCGATATTGAGATGAGAGGTGAGTTGAGAATCATAGCCGACTCCTTTTGTATCTGTTCCATAGACTTTGATGCCGCTACGGTTGAGGTTTAGACCATATCCTGCTTCCCTTAATTCCCTATTGGTTCGGTCCCAGATGATTATATTTTTCTGCTGGATTCCGCTTTCCTGAAGCAATCCGGCTAAGGAGAAGGAAACCTCGGGACGGGAAGAAAGCTTTCTTCCGCCGATGGTGTTAATTTTTATCCCCACTTTGTCAGATCTTTGGAAGATTAGACGAAGGCCATCTTTTGGATTTTGCTTATCCATCAAGATTTGAATTCCCCGATTATACATGTTAAGGAGCTTTTTTTGATCTATATCTCCCCCTTCTTTCAGGACTCCCTTTCCTCTGATTAGAACGACTTTTGATGCCATCACAATTAAAAAGTACTCCTCTTTCAATTTGATGTCAATGGGGTTAATTTTGACTTGTCAAAAAAGGAATTTGAGCTTATAGTGAAAAAAAGCCTAGTTTAGTGTATGGAGTATTAATGATGAGAATTTCGAAGCCCAAAGAACTATTAAAACTTTTCCTTGCTTTTGTTCTGTTTTTCTCTTTTTCAAATGCGAGAGGAGCTCTATTAGAAGAGGAGGGTGTTTCTTCGCTCCATTTCCTCTTACCTGACGTTGTTACTTGGAAGATTCCTGAATCTCCCCAGGATTATTTTCCGGAAATACTTTTCGAGTATATCAATGGTGCTGCTGAGATCTACCTTTCCTATGATTTTAAAGAATTAACCGTGGGGCAGTATGAAAAAGGAGATAGTAACGCCTCTCTTATTATAGAAATTTATGATATGGGAACCGAAATAAATTCATTCGGGATTTACAGTGCAGAGAGATTTCCTGATAGCCAATTTATCTCCTTAGGCAGCCAAGGATATCTAGAAGAAGAAACTCTGAATTTTATCGTTGGGAAATACTATGTAAAGCTTCTCTGTTTTGACAGCGGGGAAGATTCTGCTGACTTCCTGAAGCTTTTTTCTCAAGAAGTTGTGAAGAGAGTCAAAGATAAGGGAACTCTCCCGCCTGCCCTAGCCTTTTTCCCAAAGCAAGGGCTCGTTCGAAACAGTGAGAAGTTTATCTTGCGCAATTTTATGGGCTACAGTTTTCTCCACAGTGGTTATCTGGCTAATTATAAACTTGAGGACCTTGAGTTTGATTGTTTTTTGATGGAGGGAGAAAACGCAGATGATGCTCAGAGTATGCTAAAGAAATATCTGAAAAAAAAACGCAAGCAAAGCGTCGAGGAAATCTCCGCAGGGTTTCGTATCAAAGACCGCTACTACCACAACATTTATCTGGCCAGAGTTGAGAATTACCTCTGTGGGGTAATGAAAATAAAGGATGAATCTCTAGAAATAGGGGATAAGTATTTTGGGATGTTGATCGAGTCTTTGAAATAATAACTGTTTTATTATTCTGATTACATCCTGAATTTTTGTGTTTGTAATTTGAAAAGGGGGTCAGTTGATAAGAAAGGGGACTTGCTACTTTTTCTGCTTTTTTTTAATTTTGATTTTAATCCTAAATAGATTATAATGAGCAAAGAATTTAAGAAGGGTCAATGCAAGGGAATAAAGTTATCGCTGCCGCTCTTATAATTATTGTTATTTTTTTCGCAGGTGTTGTTTTAAAAGAGGCGAAGCCTGTTCTTTTTCCCTTTTTTTTAGCTATCTTTCTTTCCTTTATCCTCTCTCCAATCCTGGATTTCTTGACTCGCATGAAAATTCCTAGAGCTGTTTCTATATTATTTATTATAATAACCAGTTTTTTTATTATCTACCTCCTGGGGCTTCTTTTTTATTCCAGCGGCAAAACTTTTGCCTCTGAGTTTCCAAAATACGGTCATAAAATAAGCTCGATTTTAAGTTCGATCCAAGAGCAACTAAAGATCTCCTTTCCTAAATGGGAAACTGTAAATTTGTTCGGACAAATTGATATAAACAAGATAGGAGGTTTTCTTCTTTCTTCTATCGGTCCCTTTTTCTCTTTTATTGCCAATCTTTTTCTGGTCTTCATTTTTATTATTTTTATTTTAGCAGGCCGGGGAAATATAAAAGCAAAAGTTGAAAAATCCTTTAGCAAAGAGAGATCCTCACAAATTATCGATGTTATCCAGAAAATCGATACTCAAATCCAGAAGTACTTGGCTATTAAAACAATAGTTAGCCTTGTCACAGGTATTTTGTCGACCGTTGTCCTGATGATTTTTGGTGTCGATTTTGCCATAGTTTTCGGCTTTTTTATATTTATCCTGAATTACATTCCTAACATTGGATCTTTAATAGCCACTGCTCTGCCTTTAACCATTGCTGTTTTTCAATTTGAAACGCTCTGGCCAGCTTTTTGGATTTTGATCATTCTGGGTTTAATCCAGATGACTATAGGAAACTTCATTGAGCCGAGGGTGATGGGACAAGGATTGGGGTTGAGCACTCTTGTTGTTCTTTTTTTCCTCTTTTTCTGGGGCTGGCTGTGGGGAATTCCGGGTATGATCCTAGCTGTTCCCACTGCTGCAACTATAAAAATCGTTTGCGATAACATCCCTCCGCTTAGCTTTGTAGGGGAGCTTATGAGCAAGGGCTAAAAATTCTATCGCTTTTGTTCTATTCTAGCTTCATGCCGATTCGGATTATATCCTTAGCCCAATAGATATAGAGAGGTTTTCTTTTTTTCTTCTCCATTATTATTCTCCCCTAAAATCAGGTGGTGATGATTTTTTTCTGGTGGGATAGGTCTTTTATTCTGGCGAAGCGCTTTATAACCTGGTCGATATAATTTCTGCCTTCGAAGTTTCCCTTTGCCCAGAATTTGACTCCAAATATAATCCGTTCAAGGCACTGGATTTTTTCTTCTTTCTTATAAGTTGCTATTTCTCCCGGGAGGATGATCTTTCGCTCATACCGGCATCTCTCTATATTCTGAAAGATTGCTTCTCCGGTTTCATTTTTTGGCTTACTCTTTTCTTCCGGGATAAAGAAAAGTCCTTTATCTTTTTCAATTTTCTCTCTGGCGTACTCCAGAGATAAAAGGGCTTCTCTGTCAGTAAAAGCCTCTTTTTTTTCTGAGTATTCTTTCAAAGGCGCTTCTATATGAACAGCAAGCCAGGCCATCCTCTCATCATTCAAAATGTCTTCTTCTGGGGACAGACCTTTTGGAAATGACACCTGTTTTTTTTCAATAATTCGCTGTTCCTGGTAAGGTTTGTGTTTTTCGAGAAAGGTACAGCTTTGAGGGCAGTGTATTTCTTTTTCCCTGAGGAGACCGCAGCAAAGGCTGCACAGATAATCGCCTAAGGCAACACAGTGCCTTTTCCCCTTTCTTTTTTTACATTTAGAGCATTTAGCCATTTGAGACAAATTGGAGAGTGTACTTATAAAGTTATAAAGAAAAAATCAGGTCTTTAACAGGTCAAGTGGAAGGCACCGATCGTCTTTTTTTTGGAAGCGAATTCGTTGAAACTTTGAGCAGCCTTTTTTGTCTTTTCGATGATAAGTTCTATTCCTTGAGATTGAGCTTGGCTTTTTACTTCTTCTTTCACGCTCACTATACCGTAGAAGCCGGTGCCGATTACCAGGACTTCAGGCTTCTCCTTGAGGACATCTTCTATGTCTTCGAGGCAAAGGTTATGGCCAGATTTTCGCCACCAGGAGTCATTTACCATATCAGGAAAAATGATAAGGTCAGAGGTGTAGGTGTGACCATCCACATCCATGCGCCCAAAAGCATAAGATTCAATCATCTCTTTTTCTTCATGATGAATGTATCTGAAGTGAATGATTTCATTTTTTTCCCCAGAAAGTTCTTGAGGGCTTTTTGAGCAGCTTTTTGTTCAGCTTGTTTTTTGGAATTGCCTTTTGCCTTTGCCAGAGATTCCTTTTCGAAGAGAACTTCAACGACAAAGTTTTTTCTATGGTCAGGTCCTATGGTTGTGATGGTTTTATAAAAAGGAGCAGGGAGGTCCTCCTTCTGGAGATATTCTTGCAGAGCCGATTTGTAGTTGTTGATCATGTAACTATCGGCCTTGATTTTTTTGAACAAAGATTCAAGGAGGGGGAGGAGAAAATTCTTGGCTGCATCAAATCCACCATCAATATATATAGCTGCTATTACTGCTTCAAAGGCTCCGGCTAAGATAGTCTTTTTTTTCCTCCCTCCGCTTTTTTCCTCGCCCTTACCCAGGAGAATATTCTTATCAAGTTTTATTTTCTTGCTGAAGTAAGAAAGCGAAGATGTTTTTGCTGCAGAGGATTTGAGCTTGGAGAGCTCACCTTCGGATATGTCAGGATAGGTGGTACAGAGGTAGTCAGCAATGATGAGGCCGAGAACAGAATCTCCTAAGAATTCTAAAGTTTCATTGTCCGATTCCACAGTTTGTAGGTTTTCGTAAGCATAAGAACTGTGTGTCAATGCTTGGACCAGCAGAGACTTGTTTTTGAAACTATAGCCTAACTTTCTTTCAACTAGGGGGATATTTGTTTTCATGGCTAAATTTGTTTTCCTCCTGGTTCGACTCCTATCTTTTATAAGTTTTTCGAAGAAAGGAAAGGATAGACGATTTTTCCTCCTACGATTGTCATCGCTGGAGTTCCTTTCAATTTCCAGCCTTGAAAAGGATTATTCCTGCTCATCGATTTAAAGGTGCTGACGTCGACAACAATTTCTTTGTTGAGATTCAAGATGGTCAGATCAGCGTCAGCTCCCACACATATTTTTCCCTTGTTTTCGAGTCCAAGAATAAGGGAGGGAGTGGTGGATATCATCTTAATGAATCTTTTGAGTGAAATGATATTTTTGCTCACAAGCCTATCCAGAAGGAGAGAAACTGCGGTTTCTATACCGTTTATGCCAAAGGGAGCTTTATCAAATTCAACATCTTTTTCATCCTGCGTATGAGGAGCATGGTCAGTTGCAAAGACATCCACAATTCCTTCCTTAACTGCTTGAATTAATGCCTGGACATCTTCTTTGCTTCTAAGAGGAGGATTTACTTTCAGGCTTGTGTCATAATTTTCAAGATAAGAATCGGTTAAAATAAGATGATGGGGAGTCACTTCTGCAGTGACCTTTATCTTTTTTTTCTTTGCATTTCTGACAATGTCTACAGCTCCTTTGGTACTCAAATGCGCAATATGAATATTTGCCTCAGCCTCCTGGGCAAGTATAGTGTCTCGAGCAACCATTGTCTCCTCTGAGGAAGCAGGGATGCCTGATAGACCAAAAAGGTAGGAATAATACCCCTCGTGCATTACACCTTCACCGCTTAAATTATTATCCTCGCAGTGCTCAATGATAAGAGTGTTTAGAGGTTTTGAATATTCCAGAGCACGGCGCATGATCTGGCTGCTTTCTACAGACTGACCGTCGTCCGAGAAGGCCACAGCTCCTGCATCCACCAAGTCAGCCATATCCGTTAGTTCTTCGCCTTTTTGCCCCTTGGTTATGGAGGCTATGGGAAAGATATTGACCACAGCCCTTTTTTTTGCTTCGGAGAGAATATACTCGGTCAATCCTCGATTATCATTAACAGGATCAGTGTTGGGCATACAGGCGATGGAAGTGAAACCTCCTTTAGCTGCGGCAGCGGCGCCGGTCGCTATGGTTTCTTTATCCTCCTGGCCTGGTTCCCGGAGATGGACATGCATGTCGATAAAGCCCGGAGCAACTACCAACCCTGAGGCATCGATGATTTTTGCACCCTTAGCCGCGATTTTTGCTTTTATATCAACAATTTTCCCTTTTTCTATTAAAATATCTAACTTGCCATCTGTTCCCGACGAGGGATCAATGACTCTTCCATTCTTAAGCAGAAGCTTCACGTTCTTTTCCTCGCAGCAAAGGGTAGAGAACTGCCATCCTGACTGCAATCCCATTTTTAACCTGCTTGAGTATGACGGATTTCGCCGAATCAGCCATATCTGCGCTCAATCTTTTTGCTGCCAGATCGAAAGAACTCCGGGTTCTGGTGCTGGGTTCAAAGAAGAGGTTGATTATAGTTTTTCCTCTTAAAGTCGGGACTTTCTTTACCTCCCGCGTAGAAATCTCATAAAAGGATTCTGCTGTATCCAGCACCATTATTATCTCAGAAGGAGTTAAGGCCTGGATATCAAGAAGATGTTTATGTTTGAAGGCCAATGACCTTCTCCTATTTCATTCCAGGCGGCTCTGTGATGAGGACTTCATCGATTTTGTCGATTTCTTTGAGCTGGACTTGGACAACCTCTCGCTTTGAGGTCGGAAGAAATTTTCCTACATAATCAGCTCTGATTGGCAACTCGCGATGGCCGCGGTCGATGAGGACAAGAAGCTGAATTGTCTTGGGCCGCCCCAGGTCGATAAGGCTGTCCATAGCTGCCCGGATTGTTCTTCCGGTAAAGAGAACGTCATCCACAAGAAGGACATCTTTTTTAGCTACAGAAAAATTTATTTCTGTCTTTTTGACCATGTGCTGGGCTTCCGATTCTGAGAAATCATCTCGATAGAGAGTTATGTCCAAAACCCCTACCGGAATATCCCTTTTTTCTAGTTCCTTAATCAATTTCGATATTCTCTTTCCCAGATATATCCCTCTTGTCCTTATCCCGACGATAACCAAATTTTTTAGGTTGCGGTTGCGTTCAAGGATTTCAGTAGTCATTCGTTGGATAGCTCTTTTTATCTTGCGGGAATCCATTACCCTGGCTTTAATTTTTTCTATCATAAAATGACTCCTGATTTAGGGGGAAAGTTTTGTTCTTTTTTTGAGAAAAAATTCATTCTTTCCCTTAAGAAAATGCTATATATTAAGGAAAAAGTCAAGGAAATAGGTGTGGAATAGAGGATCAAGCCTTTAAATTACTTGTAGGGGCTTGATTCATCAAGCCCGCACTTGTTCGTAAGGAAATGAGGGATCAGACCTTTATTGTAGGGGCTTGATTCATCAAGCCCACCTTATAATCGTTTATAGGGATTTGATTTATCAAATACTAAAAAAATAAGAGGATGAATGGTTTACAGAATATAAATTTATGATCTAACTCTTTAAACTAAAATAATCTTTCGCCTTTTCAAGATCCTTTTTAATCTGCTGGGAGAGGTCACTTGGAGTTTTGAACTTCATTTCATTTCTTATCTTTTTTATAAAATTGACTCTTATTTTCTTTCCATAAAGATTCTTGTTTAAGTTTATTATATAGGATTCGATAATTGTTTCTTGTTGGTTAAATGTAGGACGATTTCCTACATTGGTCAGAGACGGAAATGATTTAGAATCTATCCAGGCAGTTGTAATAAAAACACCGGGAGGGATGATTTCATTTTCTGTCTCAATGTTGGCAGTCGGAAAACCAAGAGCTTTTCCTCGGGATTTGCCTTTTATTACTTTGCCCTCTATTTCATAAAGTCTTCCCAGTAAGTCATTAGCAAGTTCTATCTTTCCATCCAGGAGAGAGCTTCGGATAAGACTGCTGCTTACAGTCATCCTATCCTTGACCACTGGAGGGATTGAATAAACCTGAAAGTTGAATCTTGAAGCCGATTGTCGGAGAAGTGAAATGTCTCCTTCACGATTTTTTCCAAAGCGAAAATTTTCTCCGATAATAACTACCTTTGCCTTAAGGGTATTTACAACAATCTTTTGTATAAAATCCTGACCGGGAAGGCTTGAAAATTTCTCATCGAAAGGCACGATTAAAACAGCCTTAATACCAATTTTTTTTATCTCTCTCACTCTCTGATCGAGTGTTTGAATCATTTTTATTATTTTTCCACCCAGGATTTTTTCTGGATGAGGAGAAAATGTCAGGACCAGGGAGGGGAGAGCCTGATTTTTGGCTTTTTCTTCAAGTAGATGCAGAATTTTTTGATGTCCCAAGTGAATGCCATCAAAATTTCCTATGGCTAAAATTGATTCGCTGGAAAAGGGTGCGTATTTTTCAAAGCCTTTTATAACTTGCATGAGATTACTACTTGATTATATCTAATTTCTCCATGTAGGTCGTCCTGAGCTGGTGAAGGCAAGCGTCTAAGAATTTTTCCTCTTCAGGCTTGAGGTTTCCTTTTGTCGTTTTTTTCAGAAGCCCGAGTAAATCAATCAATCTCATGGCCAATTCCAGGTTTTTTTCCTCTTTGTTGGTTAAGGGATCTTTGGCCAGGCCCAGATTTATTACAGCCTGAGTGTAAAAAGGAAGAACGAGCGAGCTGAAATCGAGAGGAGGAATGATTCCTTGTATCTCCTCAGGTTTTTTCTCTTTTGGTTTTTTCTTTTTGGTTTTTTCTTTTTCTGGCATTTTTCTCCCTTCCTTAAAAAAAAACCCTTCAAAAACTTGTGGGATTGAAATTTTTTCTGGTTTAAAATATTTTTAATGAATTGGTATATAATTCTATGATATTCCATGGAATAATTCAATGGGGAAGAGAAATGAAAGAAACTAAGAATGCAGGAAAAAAATTTGAGCAATTGGTCGAGATCCTGGACGATCTCAGGAGTGAAAAAGGATGTCCCTGGGATAGGGAACAGGATGAAAAATCTATTGCTAATTATTTTTTAGAAGAAGTCTACGAGGCTGTAGATGCAATCAGTGCTGGTGATGCCAGGTCATTAACCGAGGAATTGGGGGATGTTATCATGGAGGTTGTTTTTTTAGCGCGCATTTTCAAAGAAAAAGAAAAATTTTCAATTTCTGATGTTTTGGAAGGAATAAACCAGAAAATGATCCGTCGACACCCCCATGTATTTGCTCAAAAGCGCATAAGGACTTCAGAGAAAGTTATAGATGAGTGGTATCGACAGAAAAAAGAAGAGAAATCAAGACAATCAATCTTGGATGGATTGGCTAAATGTTCCCCTTCCCTTATTGAAGCATTCCAAATCGGATCTCGTGCTTCTTCTTGTGGCTTTGACTGGGAACAGCCTTTAGATGCTCTTAAAAAGGCAAAGGAAGAGATATCTGAGTTAGAAAAGGCTTTAGAAGAGAAAAAAGAGGATGAAATATTCCAAGAAATAGGAGATGTTTTCTTTTCGATGGCCAATGTCTCCCGTCTTCTTGGGATAAATCCGGAGATTGCTCTAAGGCAGGCCAATAAAAAATTTATAAAAAGATTTAAATTCATAGAGAAGAAATTGGAAAAGAAGGAGAAAAAACTTAGCGAAGTAACCCTGGAGGAGATGGATGAGATATGGGAAGAATCCAAGGATAAGATCAAATAATCCGGTCGCCCCTTTTTCTCAGGTTTGATGAATCAAGCGCCTGCAATTTATTTATAAGATCAGGTTATTTATAAAATTTAAAAGGTGGGTTTGATAAATCAAGCGCCTACAGAATATGAATGAAAGGTGGGCTTGATAAATCAAACCCCTACAGAAGAAGAGTCAAAATCCTACAGAACAATCAAACATCTATAAAACACAGCGGTGGGTTTGATGAATCAAGCCTCTACAAGAAAATTCCCTACGATTTAGATTCTGATTTTCGCAGGAGGAGGCTTGATTTGATGAATTCATCGATATCGCCGTCCAGAACCCTGTCCACATCCCCTATTTCGACTTTTGTCCGGACGTCCTTTATCATCCGGTAAGGGTGGAGCACGTAGGACCTAATTTGGTTTCCCCAGGAAATATCTGATTTTGCATCCTCCAGTTTTTCTATCTTTTTGAGCTTTGCTTTCTTCTCCAGCTCGTAAAGCCTGGCCTTTAGAACCTTCATCGCACTGGCTTTGTTTTTGTGCTGGGACCTTTCATTCTGACATTGAACGACAATGCCTGTGGGAATGTGGGTTATTCTTACTGCAGAGTCGGTGACATTGACGTGCTGCCCTCCGCTTCCAGAAGAGCGATAAGTATCAATCCGTAGTTCTTCAGGATTTATTTCAATCTCGATGTCTCCTTCGACCTCAGGATAAACGAAGACAGCAGCAAAGGAGGTATGTCGTCTTTTGTTGGCATCAAAAGGTGATATTCTGACGAGGCGATGGACTCCTGAATCCTGGCATAAAAGGCCGTAAGCATAATCTCCCTCTATTCGAACCGTAACACTTTTCAGGCCAGCTTCTTCCCCTGGAAGAGAGTCAATGATTTCAACTTTGAAGCCTTTTCTCTCAGCGTATCTAAGGTACATCCGGAGAAGCATCTGAGTCCAGTCCTGGGATTCAGTGCCTCCTGCTCCAGGGTGGATGGTGAGTATGACATTGCGAGCATCATCTTCCTCGAAAAAAAGCATTTGGAGCTCTACCTCGGCCAGATCTTTTTCAAAAAAAGCCAGACTTTCCCTAATCTCTTCGTCAACATTTTCCCCTTCTTCAGACAGTTCCACCAAAACTTCAAGCTCTTCTTTTTTCCCATAGAGCCTGGAGAAAAGTTTAACCTCTTTTTCTAATCCTTTTTTGTCTTTCTGGAGTGATTGGGATTTTTTCTTGTTTTCCCAGGTAGAGGAGTCGGAGAGCTCTTTGTTTATGGCCTCGATCTTGGACTTTTTTTGGCTAAGGTCAAAGAAAACCTCTTAATTCTTCAAATTTTGAAAATTGTTCTTTGATCTTCGCCAGGAGCTCAGTGTGACTTGCTTTTGAAACGGAACTTTTTTCTTTCATCTTTTCTCTTCGCCAAAGTCAGAATAAGGAACATCGCCGTTAAAGTCAAGCTTGCCCTGGGGAGAAGGTCACCGAATTTTGTGTAAAAGGTGAGTTTTTGGGAAGGAGTGATGTTACCGGTGAGATGTGTTTGGGTCATCAGTTCAGACTTGGATAGGATGCGGCCAAAAGGATCGATGATCCCGCTTATGCCTGTTGTGGCTGCTCGAAGAAGATATCTCCTGTTTTCCACGGCTCTTAAAACAGCCATGGAGAAATGCTGGTAAGGAGCTGCACTTTTTCCGTACCAGCCATCATTGGTGATTGTGACCAGAAAGCTTGCTCCTTTTTTCACAAATTTCCTCACATGATTAGGAAAGATGATTTCATAGCATATAGGGGAGCCAAATTCTGTATTTTTGAATTGATGCAGAGAATACTGAGTCCCGGGAGTGACATCTCCGATGGCATGGGTCATTTTTTCGATAAAGAAAAAGATTTTTTTGTAAGGTGTGTATTCCCCGAAAGGAACAAGATGCATTTTATAATAACGACTACTGGAGAGATCCGGACTGAGACATAAGGCTGTGTTGTGGTATTGGATATTTCCATGGGTGCCAGTTTTTTCATTTGTGCCAAGGAGAAGAGTGCAGCGCGTTCCTTGAACAAATTGATAGAGCCTTCCTTTAAAACCCAGATAAAGATCTTCCGAACAGCTGAAACAAAGAGGAACAGAGAATTCAGGCCAGATGATAAGACGAGATCCCTTATCATAAGCCTGCCGGCTCAGTTCAAGGTGTTGGCTAAAGAGATCCCATATCTCCTGGCTGGATATCCTATCCCAGTAGATATCAGAAGATACATTTCCCTGGATGACGGAAGCGGTGAAGGAGTTTTCTGTGTGAGGGCTCTTTTTCAAGCTTAGAAAGCCGCCTAAATGAATAAGAAGCACTAAAGCTAGTCCTATGAAAAAAGGGGCCTTCTTTTTGTATTTCATGGAGTAGAAAAACAGGCTCTGGAAGAGAACGAGCACAAAAGAAAGTCCATAGACTCCGGTAATCGAAGCAAGTTGGATGAAGTAGATATTTGAATACTGGCTTGAGCCGAGGAGCCCCCAGGGAAAGCCTGTGAAGAAATAGGTAAGGATGTATTCAAAGGAAATCCAGAGAAAAGGGAAGAGGAGAAATGATGATCTTGGGAAGGACCGATAGATTTTCGTCCAAAGGAGACAGGAAAAAGCCCAGAAAAGGGCCAGAAAAAGAACAAGGATGATATAAATTAAAAGGCTAACTCCAATTGATAGATTACCATAATGAGTCGGGACAAAAGGGATCCAGTAGAGCAGGATGGCGTAGTATGAAAATCCAGCGGCAAGTCCCAGAAGAAAGGACTGCTTAGGAGTTTTTTTTAAAATAATGTATAGGAGAGGGATAAGGGAAATCCAACCGAGAAAAGCAAGGTAAAACTTAGGGAAAGCGAGAGCCGTCAGGCCTCCGCTGGCCACAGCTAGAAGGATATCCCTTATTTTGATTTTAAAGATATAGACACCTGCAGGACTTTTTTTATTTTCCTGGCTCTTGATGGGCGAAGAAAAAAAAGCTCTCGAAATTTAGCTTCGAATTATGAAATAATCGGTCTCCCTGCTTGTCTCTGACTGTATCTTAGTTCTGACTTCTTGGGCTTCTTCCCTGGTTGCGTATCCACCGATTCTCACGCGAAATATCTCTTTTCTGTCTGATGAAAAAGGATCAAGAACAATAGCGGGATAGCCTCTCTGATTGAATATCTCGGCAAAGGAGACGGCGTCTTCTCTTCTGTTAAAAGCTCCGACCTGGACATAGAATAGAGTCCTATCATCGCTCGCCGTAGGCTTCTTTTGAGTTTCTTCCGTTGCTTTTTGGAGAGAGGCTAATTCTTTGCTTATGGACTCCTTTGACTCTTCGGCTGGCGGCGAAATTTGATCTCCAGCCTTTTCTTTTGCAGTCATCTGCGCACCTTTCATGATTTGAGTCTGCTTTTTACCGACGGAGACTCCTAAGAGGAAAATGACTACACCCAGAATCAGAATTGCCAAAAAAATAAAGAAAAGTTGTGAACTCGAAAGTTGGAGTTCTCTATAATCTCTATTCTTCATCGTCTCCTTTTTTTGTCTTTGGCTTTCTATACTGGAAGGCCTTCATCATTTCAATCGGAAGGGGGAAAATAATGGTTGAATTTTTTTCTGTTGCAATCTCCGAGAGAGTACCCAGAAACCTGAGCTGGAGAGCCTGGGGATTAGTTGAGATGATATTTGCTGCTTTAGTCAGTTTATCTGCAGCTCTGAACTCCCCCTCAGCATGAATAATTTTGGCTCTTTTATCTCTTTCTGCTTCAGCTTGCTTGGCGATGGCCCGGACCATATTGTCTGGAAGATCAACATGTTTCATTTCTACGAGCTGAACCTTGATTCCCCATGGATCTGTATGTTTATCTATGATTGTCTGAAGTTGGGAATTGATTTTTTCCCTTTCTGAGAGAAGCTCATCCAGTTCGACTTGCCCTAACACACTTCGGAGTGTTGTTTGAGCAAGTTGAGAAGTGGCGAATTGGAAATCCTGGACTTCGATCACAGCATGCTGGGGTTCCATAACGCGGAAGTAGACAACAGCATTGACTTTCACCGAAACATTATCCTTGGTGATAACATCTTGAGGGGGGATATCCATGACGATTATTCGAAGGCTTACCCTGACCATGCGGTCGATCGGAGGGAAAACAAAAATAAGGCCTGGACCTTTAGGTTTTTTGAGCACCCGGCCAAGACGAAATATCACTCCTCTCTCGTATTCCCTCAAAATTTTAATTGAGTTCGCTAAGTAAAGGACGATGAACCCAATCACGATAACCGGTAAAGTTAGCATTTTATACCTCCTAATCTATAAGTTAGATTTTTATTGACTGCTAAACTTTAACAAAATCGAGGCTAATTTTCTTTAATTATTTTTTTTTGTGTTTTGCCTCTTTATAAGTCTTTGACTCTAATTTATTTGAATAGTATAAATCCTTTCCTTACAGCTAAATAAAATTCAAAGATTGCTCTCGTCCTTTTTAGGATTTGGTGACCTTTAACACCATGTTATTCATGACTTCAAGGATTTTGACCTTTGTGCCCTTGGGAATTTCCTCAGAAGCTTCTGCGTTCCATAATTCGCCATGGACAAAAACCTTGCCTTCTGGTTTTAGATCACTCTGAACCACTCCGATTTCTCCCACCATGCCTTCTTTACCGGTGTGAACTTTTCCCATATGAGCTCGAACAGCGATAACTATCAGAAAGATAAAAATTGAGGAAAGGCCTAAGACCACAGGAATGATAAATTTCAGGCTTGGTCGTAATTCTGGAATAGGAGCAGGTATGAGCATAATCGAGCCGATAATCATAGCTATGATTCCTCCTATAGATAAAATTCCATAACTCTGGACCTTAATCTCAAGGATGAATAATCCGATTGCTAATAAAATCAATATCAGACCAACATAATTAATCGGTAAAATCTGGAAAGAAAAGATGGCTAATAGAAGGAAGATCCCGCCCAATACACCGGGTAAGATAGCACCCGGGTTTGAGAATTCAAAATAAAGGCCGAGTAAACCTAACATGAGGAGAAGGTAAGCCAGGTTGGGGTTGGAAATAGTGATAAGAAATTTCTGTCTGGCCGACATAGGGATATCAATTATTTCTTCACCTTTAAGCTCAAGTAAATATTCTTCTCCGCTGAATCTCTTGATGTGTTTTCCATCGAAATGTTCGATTATTTCCCGTTCACTCGCGGCTATTAAATCGATCAGTTTCCCCTCAAAGGCTTCTTTCTCGGTATAAGACAAACTTTTTCTAACAGCGTCTTCAGCTAATTTAGTGTTTCTCCCCCTTTTTTCAGCAAGCGTCTTTATATAAGAGGCGGCATCATGGGTGACCTTTTCTTCCATAGTTTTATCCATGGACTGTCCGGTTATGGATACACCGACAGGATGAGCCGCACCGGTGTTCGTTCCAGGAGCCATGACAAAGATGTCACAGGCAATGCCGATAAAAAATCCGGCTGAAGCCGCTCGGGCTCCGCTGGGACTGACATAAACCAGGACGGGTGTTTTCGAACTCAGGATCCTCTCTATTATCTCTCTCATAGAGGTATCCAAACCGCCAGGAGTATTTAAGGCTATTATGAGCAGGCTGGCATTTTCTTTTTCTGCCCTGTCTATAGTGTCTCTAATATATTCTGAAGTGATAGGATGAATAGGGGCCTTGACAGTAATTTTTAAGATAGAAGCATAACTCATAATGGGAAGGATAAGCATGAAGGCAAAAATGAGGATCCTCTTTTTCATTCTGATTGCATTATATGAATGAGCTGAAAACAAGTCAATAGGAATCGTGAACAGGAGTTCCCCCAAAAAGTATGGATCAAAAAGACTTGGCTGTAAATTAACGGCCTTTAGAACGGAATTTAAGCTCTTGATGTGGAAGAAGGGGACAGGCCGCTTTTTCTGTTTGAACTATCCATGAGTAGAAACTGTCGTCTTTTTTTCAGAAAAAGTAGCCTGTCCCTTTTTTTCATTGTTTTTTCACGTTTTTTTCATAACTTGATCAACGATTTTTTTTCTGTCGCGAATAAAGAAATGCTTGCAGATCAATAATTTATCAATAATTTATCTTGACTTTTTATCCTCAATAACTTATTTATAATTAGTCCATTAGATAAAAGGAGTTTCTAATGATTAAGAATGATATCGCCCTTAAAATCGAGAAGAAATCCGAATTCACAAGGGCAAAGTCATTAGTAATCGTAGAGACCATTCTTGCTTCTCTTAAGGAAGCTCTTACCAGAAATGAGAAGATCGAAATCAGAGGATTTTCCAGCTTTAAGGTTGTTCAAAAGAAAACAGGCTTTGGCAGGGATATCCGGCGAAATAAACAAATCAAAATAACTAAAGGAAAAAGAATAAAATTCAGACCTGGTCAGGATTTGAAGAATATAAAATAGATAAAAAGTTGAGCCAGGAGCTAAAGAGATTACTTCCTCAGAAGAGAAGAGGTTGCTGAGAATCCCTCCTTTGATTCCTTATTATCTTTTCAAACCTGGATTTGTTTTCAACACTCTCTTCTTTTAGACAGCGAAAGAGTTATGAGCAAGTATAAAATCAAGCCTCTCTCTCCAGGAGGGCTGAAAACTTATTCTCTTCAATCAAGAAAAGACAAGGTGAATATCAACAATTTTGCTCAAATCCTGGGCTCGGAGAAAAGTTTTACTCGCTTCGTCCGAAGCCTTCCTAATATCTTAGCAGGAAGCGACTTTAAAGAATTCATTTCTGTAATGGGAAAGGCAAAAAAGAGGAATAGAGCAATAATTTTTGGTTTGGGAGCTCACGTGATTAAGGTAGGATTAAGTCCGATTATTATCGACTTGATGAAGGGGGGATGGATAACAGCCTTAGCTCTTAACGGAGCTGGAATCATCCATGATTTTGAGATTGCCTTTACTGGCCAGACTTCAGAAGATGTGCAGCTTCAGGTTAAAAATGGTCATTTTGGCATGGCCCAAGAAACAGGCCAAATGTTGAACGCCGCCATAAATTCAGGAGAAGAAAAAGGCCTTGGTTTGGGTGAGGCTGTTGGGGAGATGATAGCAACTTCTGATTTTCCTCATAAGGACATGAGCCTTTTATCCGTTGCCTATAAACTCAACCTCCCGGTGACGGTCCACGTTGCGATAGGAACGGATATAATTCATTTTCATCCAGACGTAAAAGGGGAAGCCATAGGGAACGCCTCTCTAAAAGACTTTTTCCTTTTTTGTTCTTTATTGGAAAAGCTTGATGATGGAGGAGTTTTTGTCAATATAGGTTCAGCAGTTATTTTGCCTGAAGTTTTTCTCAAAGCTTTATCTTTTGTCAGGAACAAGGGACGGTTACTTGAAAACTTTTCTACTGCTGTTTTTGATTTTATTCACCATTACCGACCTTATGAAAATGTGGTTAAGAGGCCACATGGGAAAAAAGGGAGAGGATTTTATTTTATCGGCCATCATGAGATCATGATCCCACTCCTGGCCGCCTCACTTAAATCATCAGACCCTAAAGAGTAAATCGTTTTTTTCCGTATCTATTTTTATTTTTCAATGTTCAAGAAATTCTCTTTCTTTTAGTGGGGATAAAAAAATATCCGGGTATGGATGAAGCGACCATTCAAGATTCATATTTGGCGGTTGCATCCTTCATTTCATAGTCAATTATCAAATTCCTGTAAACCCGTTCTGTTTGTTCGACTGTACTCTGAAGCGAACTGGAAGTATCAATGATGTGGTCTGCGTACTTCAATTTTTCTTGGGGCTGCATCTGGCTTTTTATTATATTCATGGTTTGCTTTTGAGTGATTCCGTCCCTTTCCATTAATCTTTTTTTTTGGACTTCTTTCTTACAATAAGTCATGATAATTTTATCAAAGAAACCGGCAAAACCAGCTTCAATTGTTAAAGCAGCCTCGGAGATAAAGATATTATAATGTCCTTCTTTTTCAAGACGACTGATAACCTCTTTTTTCTTTTCTATGACAAGAGGATGTATGAGTTCATTGAGGAAATATCGTTCTTTCTCATCGGAGAAAATGATTTTTCCCAATCGGGATCGATTTATTGTTTTATCTTCATTCAGGATTTTTTTACCAAAATGAGCGACAATTTTTTTCCATGCAGGTTTTTCAGGCTCCATGAGAACGTGGGCAATTTTATCTGCATGATGAATGTAACACCCCAGCTCTTCCAGGACTTCAGCAACTACAGATTTTCCAGAAGCGATTCCTCCTGTTAAGGCCACAATCAACATAATGAAGACTCCAGATCTATTTTACAGGAAAATAATATTGGAATCAAAACCTATGCTGCGAATATAGCAATCAGCCTGAATTATTCATAAAAAATGCCGATACTTTCTGCAATTACAGCAATATCAAAAAGATATCCTGATATTGCTGTAGATCCTGATAAACACTTATTCAAAAAGAAGCTATCTATATTAATCAGCATTTTTTATGAATAATCCAGGTTAGTTATCAAAGATTAAAAAATAATTCCACCTGCAAGAGGAAAGAAGAGTGTAAAAGGAGGGTGATTATCATTGTTTGATTATGGTGGTTGAGCTGAGGGCTTTAAATTTTATGACGCTTTTTTATTTTTTTTTAAGTCTTTCGGCAGGATTTTATAGTTTTTGTGGAAGCGGAGTGCTACGCCTTGCTTTTTTGTTTTTTTATCGAGCTCTTCGAGGCGAACGGTTAGACCTCCAAGACAAAGTTTTAGTTTTTTGCCCGCTCCCAGCTCCTGGGGCATTTCTATTACAAGGTTGAGTTTTGAACCAATAATCACGCCTGAATCTAGACTGAAGTAGACTCCCTTAGAACTTATATTTTCAATTTTTGTGGCCTCTTTGAATACTTTTCCCAGAGGAAGTTTCCCCTCAATTTTTGCGGGAAGCGGGAGATCAAATCGCCACTCTCTGCGACGGTTGACCTCAACACTTGCAGCATCTTTAGCTTTTTTCGAGGTTTTTTTGGCTGCCGTTTTTTTTGGTGCTGTTTTTTTTGATGTTGTTTTTTTTGTCATGTTTATCTCTTAATTATTTTCAATAAGTTAAAAAAGCGCAGAATTAATAGCATACAATGCAAGTTGAAGTCTGCTATGAGTGTTAAGCTTGGCATATATGCTTTTGATGTGGGATCGGACTGTATTCTTGCTGATAAAAAGGGCCCCAGCAATCTCATCATTGCTTTTCCCTTTCCCGATAAGTCTTAGAACTTGAAATTCAGTAGGAGTGAGTTGGTCAAGTGTCTTTTCTTTAAGATCTCTTCCAACCACAGAAATAATCCTGTCCATAATGCTGCTCATCTTATCTCGAGGAAGCCAGATTTCTCCTTTATTAATTATTCTTATAGCATTTTCTAGTTGATCTGAAGGGTCATTCAAGTCAAAATACCCTCTCACTCCTGCATTCATGAGCCCAACTACTTCTTCATGGGAGGGGATGTTTCCTAGAAGCAACAACTTGGATTTAGGTTTGGCATCTGAAATTTCTATGATGGCTTTGCAGATTTCTCGAATATTAGGCATAGGCTCAGAATTTGTAAAAAGGATAACTTGAGGTCTGAGTTCTTTTATAGATTCTAAAAAAGATTCAATTGTGCTTTTCTCGATATTGATAATTTCCATGTCGGGAGCGACATCAATAGCTTTTAAAATTCCTGAGAGGATTAAATCTGATGTGCAATAGAGAAGAACATTGATATTTTTCTCCTCTTCAGCTTGAGGTGTTTTTATCTCCGCAGGAGCGGGAGCGGCTTTTTCGATAGGCTGTGGGGCTTTTTTTGCTGACTTTGTTGTTTTTAAGGCAGGTTTCTTTATAGGTTTAGGATTTTTCATGATTTTCTCGTTTATTTTAAATATGTTATAAAAACAATAATCTATTGTCAAGAATTGGTTGGTTGGTTTTATAATAAAAATGGGCAAAGCAACAGGGGTTGGCAGGGTCAGACTTTTACAATGAAAATAAATATTGGTGTCGGCATAATTTATGAATAAATCGGGTTGAATGTTTTAGATAAATTAGAGGGAAAACCTAATTATTCAAAAAAGAAGAAAATAAAAATCTTAATTATGAAAGTTATGAAAGTCTGACCCTATAAAAAGCGTGAAAACTTAAATCCTTTTTGCCTGGAGAGAATTGATTTTATATTTTTTTTCTAGGCGGAGAGATATGAGTTGTTTTTTTTCACTGCTCTGGTCGGCTTTGACGAAGGTCACC
>DRHQ01000141.1 GCA_011049545.1 Candidatus Aminicenantota bacterium
GTTATCCTCTCCAAGGCCCTGGAATCCTTAGGAGCAGAAGTAGATTACTTCATCCCTGAGAGATTGAAGGAAGGATACGGGATTAAAGAGGAGCATATTGAAATTGTCCTTGAAAGAAAAGCTAGCTTAGTAATCAGTGTTGACTGTGGGATAAAAGCGACGCAGTTTACGAAAAAAGCTAAAGAGGCAGGGGTTGATATCATCATAACTGACCATCATCTGCCGGGAGATATCCTTCCTGAAGCTAAAGCAATCCTCAACCCTGTACTTAACGACTCCGGATATCCTGATAGGAGATTAGCCGGAATTGGAGTGGTCTTCAAGCTGATCCAGGCTCTTTTTGAAGAGGAAGGGAAGTCTTCTTCTCTTCCCCATTATTTGAAGATGGTCTCAATAGGAACAATAGCCGATGTTGCAGAATTGAAAGGTGAAAACAGGCTTTTTGTTAAGTTCGGACTAAAGGGGCTGGAAAAGGTTGCAAATACTGGGTTATTAAGTCTGATGAAATCCTGCGGTTTGAGTGGAAGAAGAGTCTCTGCGGGAGATATCGGGTACAGAATTGGGCCGAGGATTAATGCTGCTGGAAGAATGGGGATGACTGATTTAGCTGTCAAGCTGTTTTTTACGGATTCTCTTCCAGAGTCGGTTGAACTTGTGAGCCACCTTGATAAGCTGAATTCCAAGAGGCAGAAAACTCAGCAGAAAATTTATGAACAGGCCTTGAGTAAAATAAGGGAAAGAAGCCTTGATAAACGCTACAAATTTCTAATACTGGGCTGCGAGGAATGGCACCGTGGAGTGATCGGTATTATCGCCTCAAAGCTTAAAGATCTTTTTCATCGGCCTGTTTTGATCTTTTCCTATGAGGATGGAAAGGCATATGGCTCAGGGAGAAGCATCGATGAATTTCCCCTTATTGCGTGTTTGGATGAATGTAAAGATTTGTTCCTGAATTATGGAGGACATTCAATGGCCGTTGGTTGTGCGATTGCTCAGGAAAATCTGACACCTTTTAAAAAGGCGGCAAATGCCTATGTCGACTCGAGAATAACTGATGAGCATTTAAAAAGAAAAATATACATAGACTCGAAGATAGATTTTTCTGATATAAGCTCTGGTTTCATCGAGAATTTTTATCTCCTTTCTCCATTTGGAGCTGGAAATCCCAAGCCAATTTTTATGACTGAAAAAGCAGAAGTCGTGAGGGAACCCCAGAAAATTAAGGGAAAGCACACTAAGCTTTTGGTACAGCAGAAAGGAAGGATTTTTGAAGCTCTTGGGTGGAATAGAGGTGAATGGGCCCAGAGCATCCAGAAAGGCGATAAAATCGATTTGGCTTATTCTTTTCAATTTTCCGAATATATGGGGGAAGAAAAGCTCAGCCTTTCTCTTGAAGACATAAAAACATAGCGGATAGATTTTAAGGAAAAAACATGAATTTCCCGAAGATCATAAGAGCCGGGATAATAATTCTATTTATAATACTTCTGGCCATAATTGTAAGATATTTTATGATTCGCCCGCTTGGAAAGCCTCAGGTCCCTCTGAAAACTGATGATCTTACTCAGCAGAAAATAGAGAAGAAAGATAAGATTGTCCATTTCGAAATCAAGGGAGGAGAGGAAAGTATCCGGTTCAAGGCAGATAAGCATTATGTTGGTGAAGATAAGAATTATCACGCTGAGGGGAATGTAGAAATTATTTTCCTGAAGAAAACAGAAGGCAAAGATGTTTTCATCTACGGCAATGAAGTTGTCTATGACAAAGACTGGAATCATTTTGTATTATCTGGCCAGGGAAAAGTTAAATTCAAGGATTTGGTGATTGAATCAGTTTCGCTGCGTTATGACAATACAAAGGAACTTTTCAGTACCGAAAGTGGAGTCAGTTTTTCCTCAGAGGGCTTCAGCGGGACTGCCCAGAAGTTGGACTATTTGATGGAGCAAGAAAAGCTACACCTCCAGGAGAACGTCCATCTCCGCTTAAGGCCTAATCTTGAAACGTCCTTCCCCCTTATTGTCCAAGGGAAAAGGTTGGAATACAGCCGAAAAAGTAGACAAGGTATAATGGATGGAGGAGTGCGTCTTTTTCATGGAGAGAGCCGTGCCACAGCTTCGATTTTAAGGTTTGATTTGTCAGAAGATGAAGAAAATATCAGAACTTTGGTTCTAAAAGGTAAAGTCAAAGCTTTTCTTAGAAAAGAGGAGAAGAAAAATATTTCTTCATCGAGGCGGCCTTCTCCTTTTTCTCAAAGTGCAATGCGCGAGGTCGAAGCAGAGGAGATAGAACTTAGAGCCTTCGCCGACTTTCAGAAGGTTCAGTCCTTAGAAGCGAGCGGGAATTGCTCCTTTAAATTTGTATCTTCCTCAGGGAGTTCTACCCATATTTTGGGAGAATCTGTAAAATTTTTATTTGATCAAGAAGGAGAGCTAAAAGAATTTCAGGCCTTGAAAAAGGCGAGGATGATCGACCAAGAAGAAAATTCAGAAGAGAGGAGGCTTATTGAGGGAGATACCCTAATCATAAAGGACAAAACGGATGTTCTCCAGGTGAAGGGAAAAGGTCCATATGGAGCGCGCGTAGCTTCTTCAGACAGCGAGGTTTTTTCCGAGGAGATATCCATTTTCCTTGATAACAATAACCTAGAGGTGAAAAGGGGGGTCAAGGTTATTCTGAATTCAAAAAAAGGAGAAAAGAAGCGCATAGGCATCTTTTCCAAAGAATACCCTGTTCTTATAAATGCAAAGGAGATGAGATATTTCGACGAGCAAAAGCGTTTTCTTTTCAATGGCGATATAAAAGCATGGCAGGAGAAGAGAATATTGCTTGCCGAGGAAATCGTGCTTTATGAAGAGACGGGAAAAATTCTTTCCACAGGAGGAGTGAAATCCATCTTTCCTCATAAGCCAAAAGATGAAGAAAAAGAGGAAAGAGTGGAAATATCTTCCGATAAAATGACCTTCCAGCCTGAGCAGAATCTTATTTTCTACGAAAAAAAAAGTTCCTTAAAGGTTAAGGACATTGACGTTCGAGCCCAATCCGTTTCAGTCTATCTGAGCGAAGAGGAAGGAGACATGGAAAAGATAATTGCCCGCGGGAATGTTGTCATTGTTCGAAATCTTGGAGAAGGAAGGGGAGAAGAAGCGATATACGATCCGGATAAGGAGTCTGTTGTCCTTTCGGGAAACCCAGTCCTGATAGATAAAGACGGGGGGATAACAAGGGGAGATAAATTGACTTTTTACCTGGCCAATGATAAAATTCTTGTTGAAAATAAGGCAAAAAAAAGGTCGGTAACTGTAATAAAACGTGAAAAATGAAAGACTCTCTAGAAGCGATAAAACTGGAAAAAAGCTATCAAAAGAAAAAAGTCGTAGATAATGTCTCTATTAGCGTTAAAAAAGGAGAGGTCGTTGGGCTTTTGGGGCCCAATGGAGCAGGAAAAACGACAACCTTTTCTCTAATACTCGGTCTCATTCCTAAAGATTCAGGGCGAATTTTTCTGGATGAAGAAGATATTACGGATCTTCCTATGTATGCTAGGGCCAGAAAAGGATTGTGTCTTCTTCCACAGGAAGCATCTGCTTTCAGGAGACTGAGTGTCGAGGACAATCTGTTGTCAATAATGGAGACGAAGTGGAATGTCCAATCAAAGGAAAATAGCGATCTTGCCGGGATTCTTGAAGAGTTTGGGCTTGATAAGCTTAAAAAAGCCAAAGCTTATACGTTATCAGGGGGAGAAAGAAGAAGGCTTGAAATTGCTAGAGCCTTGATCACGACTCCTGAATTTATCCTTTTGGATGAGCCTTTTACTGGCATCGATCCTTTAGCCATCCTTGATTTACAAGAAATCATCCTGGGCCTTAAAAATAGAAGAATAGGGATTCTTTTAACAGACCATAGTGTTAGGGCAGCATTGAAAATTACGGATAGGGCTTATATCATCGATAAAGGAAGGATCTTAATGGAAGGGACTCCCCAGGAATTGGTCTTTTCTGAAGAAGTAAAGAAAAGTTATTTAGGAGAAGATTTTCATCTTTCTTGATTTTATGGAGTAAGGTCGATTCGGTTATAATCATGGTTCTGAAACTAAGGCTGGAGCAGAGGCAAGTTCAAAAATTAATTCTTGCTCCTGCTCTTCAGCAGGCTATTAAACTCCTCCCTTTAACTAATTTAGAGCTTATCGAAATCATTGACACCGAGCTTTCTGAGAATCCCATGCTCGAGTCTGAGGAAGAAACGATAGAAAAAACACCAGGAGAAGAGGCCAAAGAAGGAGAGAAAGATAGAGAAGAAAAGGGAAAGGAGCAGGAGGAGAAACCAGAGGACTTAGAGTCTGAAGGAGTCAAGGAGGCCCAAAAAGAGGACGAAGACTCAGAATTTGAAGCTTACTTTCAAGAATATTTTGATGATAAATTTCGTTCCTTTTCCTTGGAGAAAAAGGAAGCGCTTTCTCTAGAAAATATCGTTTCTAAAAGCACTTCTCTCTGGGATCATCTCGATTGGCAGGCGAATCTGGCATTTTTTCATGAAAAAGATAAAGAAATTGCCCAGCATATTATCGGGAATATAAATGAAGATGGCTATCTAACTACTTCTGTAGAAGAAATAGCAAAAACATGCAAAACTTCTGTGGAGAAGGTAAATGAGGTCAGAAAGAAAATACAAGAATTTGATCCTGTAGGTGTAGGGAGCCTAACCCTCAAGGAAGCGCTCTTGGCTCAAATTGAATATCTTCAAATCAAGGATGAGATAGCTTGTACAATCATTAACCACCATCTTCATCTTGTGGAAAAATCCGATTATTCTCATCTGGCAAAGGTGCTTGGTATTTCTCTGTCAGCACTAAAGTATCATATGGAAATTATCAAGGGCTTGGATCCAACGCCCGGAGTGAAATACAGTCAGGAGAGAACATTTTATGTTGTTCCAGATATTACTGTTACCAAGGAAGACGGTAAGCTTAATATCGTGCTAAATAACGAAAGCTTGCCTCGGTTGAGAATTAGCAGCTACTATAAAAAACTTCTGTCTCAAACTTCAAAAGATAATCCTGAAACATACAGGTTCTTGAAGGATAAGATGCAAAAAGCATTTTGGTTTTTGCGAAGCCTGGACCAGAGGAATCGAACGGTTTTTAAAGTAGCAAAATACATCGTGGAGAAACAAAAAGGTTTTCTCGAGAAGGGGATTGAACACATTAAGCCTTTAACTTTAATTGAGCTGGCCCAGGAGATTGGTGTCCATGAGTCTACTGTAGGGCGAGTGGTCGCCAACAAATACATGATGACACCTCGAGGTGTCTTTTCGCTAAAGTATTTTTTCCACAAGGCCCTCTCGGGAGATTTTGGCGAAGAAATTTCTTCCTTAAGGATCAAGGAAAGGATTAAAAAACTTATAGAAAGTGAAGATAAAGGAGATCCATTAAGTGATATTGAAATAGGAGAAGTACTAACCAGGGAAAACTTAAAAATTGCTCGTCGGACTGTGGCCAAATACAGGAAGCAACTCCGGATACAGCCGTCCCACATAAGGAAGAGAAAGTTCGAGATGGAGGATGCTTAATGAGTTTAAATCTCACAGCGCGACATACAAGTATAACTCCTGAAATAGAACGGTACTGTGAAAAAAGACTTAGATCTTTTGCGAAAATTTTGGGACATAAGATAGATGCTGACCTGATTCTCTCTGTTGAAAAATACAGACATAAAGTCGAGATCAATGTGAAAACCAAAGGGGCGACTTTAAATGCTGTGGAAGAGACGCATGATATGCTTAGTTCCCTTGGCTTGGCTTTTGACACCATAGAGAAGAGAGTCAAAAAGGAGAAGGAAAAATTAAGAGGTAGGAAAAGAAGAAAAAATAGAGAAAGAGAAGCTTTCCCTCTTCCCATCGAACCGGAAGAGACGCAAAGGAGAGTTATCAGCAGTCAGGACTATTCCCTGAAGCCCATGTCAGTTGAGGAAGCCTTTCTTCAATTTGACCTGAACAAGAAAGAGGTATTTGTTTTTCGAAAATTAGGCTCAGAAAAATGGGCTGTAATATACCGAAGAAAAGACGGAAATTATGGCTTGGTGGAGCCTGACTGAATCTTGATAAGTGAGAGATAGAATTGAAGCTACATAATTTATTGACGCAGGATATGATTATCCTTGAGCTGGAATCCGAGAATGCGGAAGGTATTCTCAGAGAGATGGTCAGATTTTTAAGAAAGAAAGACATCGTTTCTAAAGAAAAGGAACTGTACGAAAAGCTCGTTCAAAGAGAAAAACTAGGGAGCACGGCTATTGGGGAGGGCATTGCCATTCCCCACTGCAAGATAAAAAGAGTGAAAAATCCAGTCGTTATGCTTGCCATTTCGAAGAAAAGTGTGGATTTTTGTTCCTTAGATGGAAAGCCTTCTAATATTTTTTTTATGGTCGTGTCTTCTCCAGATAATCCAAGCATAAACCTTCAAATTTTAGCAGCCATAGCTCACCTTGTCCGGAAGTCAGGCTCTTTGGCAAAGAAAATTCTTAAAGCCAAAAATATCAGTGCCGTCATGGATGTTATCAGAGAAGAAGAAGAGAAGCTAAATGGATAACAATCTCGATATCAAAGATTTTTTCGAGAGAACAAAGGATTTACTGAAGCTGAGACCGGCATTTAAAAAAAATTATTTTCCTAGAAAAGAGGGGGGGGAAGACAGTGTGTCCTTTCAGGTCTGGGGGAAAAAAGAAATTCAAAATTTTGAAAAACTTTCTTCCAAGGAGAGGAAGGGCTTTATAAGGAAAAAATTCAAGGAAGGCTCGCCTTGTGTTATTCTTGCCGATAATCTTTCCTTTTCTCCGGAAATTGAAAAAGAGGCGAAAGAAAAAAGGTTGGCACTTTTTCGCTCTATGCTCTCTCAAAAAATGTGTCGGGAAAGAATGAAAAGCTTTCTTTTCCATCTTTCGCCTGACCAAGTCACAATTTCTGGAGGGTTGCTCCAAATTTCGGGCTTGGGAGTTCTTATTGTGGGGGATAGCGCCATCGGAAAGAGCGAAAGCGCTTTAGTGCTCATTTCTAGAGGTCATCGTTTTGTTTGTGATGATGTAGTACACGTTAAGAGAGAAAATGGCAGTAGGTTAGTAGGAAGAGCTCCCCCAATCTCATGCAATTTTATGGAAATAAGAGGTTTAGGAATAATCAATATTAAAGAGATTTTTGGATCTAAAGCTGTCTTGAAGCGATCAGCAATTGACTTAGTTATCAAACTGGAAAAAAGGCAGCGAAAAAAAGAGGACGACCGCCTTGGCCTAAAAACCCCTGAAGATTACAAAATTTTAGGAGTGAAAATTCCTCAGGTAAATATTCCTGTGGCTCCTGGCAGGAACATAGCAACCTTGATAGAGGTTGCTTGTAAAGTCTACATTTTAAAAGAAAAAGGTTACCATGCACCTCAGGACATAGTCCGGAAGCTCAATCGTGCCCTCTCCCTTCGTTGAAGCGAGAAGAGGAAAAAAAGTGAAAGACGATAGATTTCTTATTATCACAGGATTATCGGGATCAGGGAAGACTGTAGTCAGCCGGTTTCTCGAGGATATTGGGTATTACTGTATAGACAATTTGCCTTCCAAGCTTATTCTCAATTTAGTTGAATTCTGGACAAGCAAAGAGGTCGAAATAGAAAAAATCGCTCTTGTAGTGGATATAAGGGAAGCTGGATTTTCCAAAAAATTTCCAGAAGTTTTAAAGACTATTAGAAAGAAAATATCCTCTCGCCTGATTTTTCTCGAAGCTTCAGACGCGGCCCTGGTTAAAAGATTCAGCGAAAGCAGACGACCTCATCCCCTGGCCAGAAAGAGATCAGTGCTGGAGAGCGTTAAGTTAGAGAGGAAGAGATTGGCTGAAATAAAGAAAATGGCTGATGAAGTTATTGATACCACTTCGACCAATATTTCCCAGATAAAAGAACATCTTACGAGAAAGTATTTTAAGAGAAAAGATCAGAAAATGCAGATTATGGTTGTCAGTTTTGGCTACAAATATGGCATTCCTCTGGATTCGGATTTGGTTTTTGATACAAGGTTTTTGCCCAATCCTTTTTATATTGATGAGTTGAGAAACAAGACAGGAAAGAGCCCTAAGGTCAGGGAGTTCGTCCTCAAAGAAGAGGAAACAAAAAAATTTCTTTCCAAATTGTATAGCTTTGTCGATTTTTTGATACCTAGGTTTATAGACGAAGGAAAAAGCAACTTGACAATTTCTACAGGGTGCACAGGGGGAAAGCACAGGTCTGTAATATTGGGTGAAAAGCTAAAAGAGCACATAAAGCATAAGAATTATAATGTAAGAATTTATCATCGCGATCTATTTAAATAAGTGACCCTGTTGATCGTTTTTCTGTTTTTCCGAAAAAAAATAAATTAAGCCATCGGTTCTTTTAGCTAGAATTATCCATGAAAAAAACTTAAGATTGGAATAAGAAAGTGGTAAAATGAATAAGTTAATAATTAGAGATGAAAAAAATTTGTACTAAGCAGACTAACGGAAGAAGAAAATGATCGGTGGAGTCATCGTTTCCCATGGAAAATTGGCCGAGGAGATCTTAAACGCCCTGACGATTATCATTGGTGAGGCCGTGAACATTGAGGCTATTTCTATCGGGTGGTATGATGATGTTGAGGAATCGAAAAAAAAGATTAACAAATCACTGAAAAGTGTCAATCAGAAAAATGGAGTGGTAATTTTCACTGATATGTTTGGGGGAACAGCTTCTAACCTGAGTTTCTCTTTTCTTAAAAATGATCAAGTAGAGATTATTACTGGCGTCAACCTCCCCATGCTTATAAAGTTTGTTTCCCTCCAGAGAAGCAACAATCTGAAAGAAGTAGTAAAAAAGGTTGTAGAACAAGGAAAAAAGAACATTCATATTGCCAGCGTTCTTTTAAGTTCCAAGCATTAAGATTTGTGGGAGGAGATGCTCAAGAAGAAAATCACGGTGAAGAACAAACTGGGGCTTCACGCCAGGGCTGCAGTTAAATTTGTCAATCTGGCAAACTGTTTCGGTTCTTCAGTAAAAATCGAAAAAGACGGTTCAGAAATCGATGGCAAGAGCATATTGGGCATACTTACTTTAGCTGCAGTCAAAGGCTCTCAAATCACTTTAATAGTATCAGGGAAGGACCAAGCCGCAGCTCTCAAAGCATTGGTGGCCCTTATAAACAATAAATTTCAAGAGGAAAAGTAATTTTTATGGATTACTTCAGGCTGAGAGGAATTGGAGTTTCACCAGGTATTGCCGTTGGTGAAGTTTTGCTCACAGAAAGAGTCATTTTTACTGGAAGAAAAGAGAGCATTTCTCCCCGTAAGGTTGAGGAAGAATTGAAGAGGTTAAAAAAGGCAATCAAAAGAACAAGGGGACAATTGACTCAAATAAAAGAACAAATAAAAGAGAAAATGGGAGAGGAGTATTCCTTTATCTTTGAAGCGCACCTTCTTATCCTTGAAGGTAAGTCACTGCATGCAAACTTTGAGAGAATCATCAAGGAAGAGAATTGTAGAGCAGAATGGGCACTTTCGCGAGTTCATGATAAATACGATAAGATTTTTGAATCTCTTAATGATGAGTACTTTAAGCAAAGAAAGTCAGATATAACAGACGTTTTAGCGAGAGTCTACAGGAACCTTGAATCTGTGGGCCGGAAGAGAGAAGATGAGGGGAGAGAAAAAATCTTAGTATCCCACGAGCTCCTTCCTTCAGAGGCTGCTGTAAAACTCAGCAAAGGAAATGTTTTAGCTGTTGCGATCGATATGGGTGGACAAACGTCCCATACAGCTATTCTTGCCCGTTCCTTAGATGTCCCGGCAGTTGTAGGTCTCCACAATATTTCTAAGAAAGTTAAAAACGGAGACACTCTGATTGTGGATGGAACGGATGGAGAGGTCCTAGTTAATCCTCCTCTAGCAATAAGAAAAGAATTCTTAAGTAAGAAACAAAAATATAATGACTACCGAAAAGAACTCAAAAAAACAGCAAAATTGAGTTCTTTGACATTAGATAATGTTAGTTTTTCTCCCCTGGCCAATATCGAGCTTCCTGAAGAGGTAAATCTTGCTCTTTCTCTTGGGGCTGAAGGGATCGGGCTTTTTAGATCTGAATTTATCTATTTTCAGAGTACATCTCTTCCCAGTGAGGAAGATCATTTTTCAATTTATTCTCGAATCGCAAAAGAGGCCTATCCTCATCCAGTTTACATTAGGACCGTTGATGTGGGAGGAGAAAAAAACCTTCCTCAGTTGAAGCTAGAGAAGGAACCAAACCCTGCCCTTGGTTTAAGAGCTATAAGATTTTCCCTTCGGGACAAAGACCTCTTTAAGATACAGCTCAGGGCCATACTGAGAGCAAGTATCCAAAAAAATGTCAAGATTCTCTTCCCCATGATAACAGAAATTGAGGAAGTGGGAGAGGTAAAGCTTCTCTTACAAGAGGTCAAGGATGAGCTTAAAACAAAGCGGATTAAATTCGATGAGAAAATTCCTATTGGAGTAATGATTGAAGTGCCTGCTGCAGCCGCCATTACAGATTTATTGGTGAAAGAAGTGGATTATTTAAGCATTGGCACTAATGATTTAATTCAGTATTATCTGGCAGTCGATCGTTCAAATGAATTCGTTTCCTACCTGTATAAGCCTTTGCATCCCTCTGTTTTAAGGCTACTTAAGTTTATCATCGAGGCCGCCCATAAAGGGGGGAAAGAAATCACTGTTTGTGGAGAGATGGCCGCAGACCCTCTTTGTGCTATTGCATTGCTTGGATTAGGCTTAAAGAAATTTAGCATGAACCCGATCTTTATCCCCAGGATAAAAAAGGCCTTGCGTTCCCTTGAGTATAAAACTGTGAAAAGAGTCATACAAAAAGCGATGACATTAAGGACTGCTCAAGAAATTGAAGAGTGTATTATTGAAAATATACTGGCAAAGCATCCAAAGGCCTTCCTGATGGGACAAATGATTTAAAAAGGGGACAGAATAGCCAGTCTTTTTTTTATGTTATCCGCAAAAAATACTATCTGGCTCAGTTGTTCTTACTTCCTGTTCTGTTAGGCGGTCAACTAATTTTCTGCTGCGGTAGTATTCTCTTATCTGAGAAGCCTTTTTTTTGTCGAACACACCTAATAACTTCTTGTGCCCTAATTCGTCATAAAAATAGAGTACTTTTTTACATTTTGTCCTTTTCAGGGCCTCATCTATTTGTTTTTGAATATTTGTGTCTTGGACTGATTGCATTTTTTATTCTCCCTGCTTTTTGAGCATGCAAAATTCATGCCAAATATATCTCTCATAGAAGTAGTCCCCGTATCTGTTTAAACAGCTGGTTGATGAAATTAGTGTAAATAAATTTTGCACTTGTAAAGTTTTTTCCACTTGGAAGCATTTCCAAATCTCTCTTTTTTGTTCAGAATATAAAGGAAAGTAGTGGCCTGCTGTTGTTTTTTTTAGAGAGGACGGAAGGATTCTTCCCCCGATAATTCGAATTTTAAAGGATGGCTAATCGGTTTTCTTCCCTTTTCTATTCTCTTCCATATTCATCCTCAAGGCGGACAATGTCTGATTCCTCAGAGTTTCCTATCCAAATTTCCATCACGCGAGCCGGCTTTGACCCAAGGCAACGAAGGCGATGAGGGCTTTTCCTGGGAATAAAGATTTCTTCGCCTTCCTCTGGCTGCCAGACTCTTTTGCCTTCGGTCACCTCAAGACCTTTATCCAGCACGACCCAGAATTCACTTCGGTGAAGATGATACTGAAGAGAGAGAGTTTCTCCGGGTTTTACCGTGATAATTTTTATGCCTCTGGCTTGTTTATAGGGGAATGAGCGGAATTTTCCCCATGGCCGAATGTCTTCTTTTATTCCTTTTTTAAAATTTTCAATATCGCTTTTTTTGTTTGAAGTCATGAATGCTCCTGCAGGTAACCCCGCTTACAGGAATCGGATTGAAGGACAAACCTAACCAAAGGAATTACGAGTAAATTTTTCAACCTTAAATAGATTAAAAGGGAACTTCGTCTTCGTCTTCTTTTTCCTTATCAGGTGCTTCGGCTGCATCCTCAGGAAGATCAGCGGGTGGTTTAGGTTCTGCATGATCTTGATCTTCAGCCTGATCTTCCCTCCTACCAAGGAAGGTGATATTTTCGGCTTCAATTTCGGTTGTATATCTTTGGTTACCATCTTTGTCTTGCCATTTTCGAGTTCTTAATTTTCCTTCCAGATAGATCTGCTTCCCAGTGCTCAAGTATTTTTCGCAGAACTCGGCTAATTTGCCCCAGGCCACTATTTTGTGCCATTCAGTACGATCCGTTGACTCGTTTGTGTCGGGTTTGAAATAACGTTCATTGGTAGCCAGGCTAAATTTTGCCACTGCCCTTTCTCCCCCGGGAAGGTAGCTTAATTCAGGTTTTTTACCGAGATGCCCGATTAGCATAACCTTATTAAGGCTGTTTTTATCTCTCATTTTCTAATAACAACTCCCTAATTTTTTGTTGAGCTATTTTTGTTTCTTCTTCAAGCGGATATTTACTTATCAAGAGTTTAAACACGGTAAGAGACTCTTCTTTTTTTCTAAGTTCCATAAGGCTGATTCCCTTTTTCAAATAAGCCGCAGGAATCCTGTCTCCCCGAGGATAATTAAGAAGAAGTTCGTTAAATTGTTCGATAGCTTCTGCGTATTTTTTCTGACTGAAGTAACATTCTCCGATCCAGTATAAAGAATTGTCAACAAGAGGACTTTCTGGAAATTGTTCTTTGTACATCCTGAAGCCATCAATTGCCAGCTCGAAATTTCCTTTTCGATAATCTGAATAAGCCATGTTGTAGACTTCTTTGGGAGACAGATGAGTAACGGGAGGTTTTTCAGGTACTTCTTCGGTTTGTTCCTCTTCTTTTTTGTCCTCTTTTTCTTTTTTCGGAAGAGGAGGCTGTCCTTGCTTGTCTTCCAAATTTTCCTCTTGCTGCTCAGGGGAAGGAGGAAGCGCCATCTTTATTTCCGTGAGTCCCTCAGAAAATTTTATAAGCTGTAGAGTCATCGTCTCTATTTTTTCAAGAAGAATTTGATACTGAGTAGGGATTTTCTTCTGATCTTCTTTAAAACTTGCCTGCTCTGTTTGGAGATGCTTCACTATATTCAGAAGTTCATCTAAGTGTTCCTTTATGAAACTTATGTCCTCGCTATTTTTTTCTATCTTCTCTTTAAGTGCAAGGAATTGTTGTGTTAGGAGCTGAACATCTTGATAGATCAGTTCATAGGTTTTTTTCTTCTTATCAGCTCCAGCAGAAACGAGGGCTAAAAGCAGGATAAGAAATATCCCGATTGCCCTTTTGCGCATAATTATTTTCTGATAATTAAGAACTGAGCCCTTCTGTTTTTTTGCCAGGATATTTCATTATGCTCTGGATCCAGGGGCACACTTTTTCCGTAAGAAATGGTTCTTGTTCTGTCTGTAGGAATACCGAGAGAGGTAAGATAATCAAGGGTGCTCTTGGCTCTTTTCTCACCCAGAGCTAAGTTGTACTCCTCGGTCCCCCTTTCGTCGCAGTGGCCTTCAATAAGGATTACTGCAGTATCGTATTTTTTGAGCCAGTCTGCATTCGCTTCAAGGACATATTTCGCGTCGTCTCGAATAAAGTATTTGTCATAATCGAAATGAATCATTTGCATTGGAGCTTCCAGGTTGATTTCTTCAAGAGTTTTACTCATGAAAATTTCTTCTTCTGTCAGTTCCGGCTCTTTCACCACGACAGGTTCTTCTACCTTTTCGACCGTTTCAACCTCAGGCTGCTCTACAACCTCAGGAGGTGGAGGGGGAGGAGTTACTTCTTCTACTCTCGCTCTGCTCCGGCAGGATGAAAGAGCGGCGAAAACCATGAGGAAAGCCAAAGAAAAAATGATTGCTTTTTTCATTTAATCTCCTTTAAATGTTTTTTTTCTCTCCTGATTTGTTCAAAAGAGTCTTTTTATCTTATTCCTATAATTTTATACCTTTAAATGCGTTTCATGTCAACATAACCATGATATTCTTTGAATCTCATCTATGCAAATCAAAAAAGATTATGAAATCGTAAGCACCTCTATTTCCGTTATTAGAAAAGGTTTTGGGAAATAGCCAAGCTCCCTTCAGATTTTTAACGCCATTCTCCATTCGCTCTTTTTGGCGGCTGCGTAACTCGCTCTGCTCAAACATACTCGGGAAAAAAGGGGGTAGGCCTCCTTTTTCTCTTCCTTAGCTTGGCGAAGGCTGTATGGTGAAAAAACCGTGAGAAAGGCTGAGCGGGCACGGTTTCTCTCCGTAGGAGAGGAGAGCGGAGCCTTGAGAATAAATGGGGCCAGGCTCCATTTTCTGCTGTTATGTCTTCAAGTTGAGAATGTCTTCTTTCTTGCAAAATGGAGCCTGGCCCCATTTATTCTGGGGTCAAAAGCAACGTGTTTTTTAACCATATTGCCTGAGCCTTTCTTCAATGGTCGCTGCGTCTATTTCCCAAAACCTATACCTTAGCAATGAGTTATAACGCATAAAGGGATGTTTCCTATGAAATCCCGAATGCGATAATTTGGGCCAAGGAATGAATCCCGCAAATTATTCTATCGTGACCAGTCAGGTAGTTTGCTTTCCCCCTTAGAAGTGAGGCGGCGAAGGTTGAAGCCATCGTAATCAATGGTGTAAATCTGTATTGTTCCAGTAATGTTTGAGGAGAAAACAAGGTGCCTGCCGTCAGGAGACCAGGAAGGAGTCTCATTCCGGGCATTGCTCTCCGTGAGTTTGACAACTTGCTCTGTCCTGAGATTCAGGGCATATATATCAAATACTTGGTCTACACGGGAAACGTAGGCAATCCTGCCTCCAGCGGGAGACCAGGCGGGTGCATCATGATAGCTTCCCCCAAAGCTTATCCTCCTGATATTTGAGCCCTCGGCATCCATGATGTATATTTGAGGAGTCCCCCCCCTGTCAGAAGTGAAGGCTATTTCTCGACTTGTCGGAGACCAGGAAGGAGCTGTGTCAATTGCTTTGTTAAATGTCAATCTTCTTATTTTTTTGCCCTCGCTTGTAGCTACATAAATTTCTGGATTCCCATCATCCATAGTAGAGCAGAAAGCTAATTTTTTTCCATCAGGAGAAAAGCTTGGGGCAAAGTTTGTTCCTTTGGTGACCACTTCAGTTATTTCTCCTTCAAAGGGATTTAAAATATACAGGCCTGCCCTGTTGTTCCGGTAAGAAGTATAAGCGATCTTTTTTCCATCAGCAGACCAGGCCGGCATATAGTCCTGTTTTTTGTTGAACGTAACTCGTGTTTGGTTGTGGCCGTCATAGTCCATCATGTAAAGTTCATCGTTGCCATCTCTATTAGATATAAAGACGATCTTGGAGGTGAAAAGTTCTCTTTCTCCATAGATTTTCATGATTTCATCTGTCATTTTGTGAGCTACCAGACGTAGCAGGGTTTTTTCTGATTGATATCGCTTTCCAAAAATTAATCTCCCGCCTTTGATGTCATAAATCTTGCCCTCGAATATAATTTTTTCCCCCTCGCTTTCCGGAAGCTCGCCCACAAAAAGGATATTGGCCTGGATAGATTCCCAGTCCTTAAAAAATATTTCTTCAGGATTCAGGGGTCTTATATAGCTGTAATAACTCTTGGGCAAGAGTTGAAATACCCGACTGTACTTTAAATCGCTGTAGATGATTTTATGAAGTTCTTGAGCAATAGCTTTTGTTTCAGGAGAGGAAGAACGGACCATGAAATCAGGGAGAGCCAGAGGAATGGCCGGCATCCCTTCTTTTATACTTATAACCACTTCCTGCTGAGGATGGAGTATTAATACTGCGAGAAAGATAATAATTCCCCCCAATAAAATCCACTTTATCTTCATTTTGAGTGCTCAAATATCAAATATATTCCTAAATATTCATCCTCGTAGGCTCCTGGGAGTGGAGGAAATGATGCTGATGTTTGTATAGCCCGAAGGGCAGATAGATCCAGGGACTTTATTCCGCTTGACTCCTCGATTTTTAGTTCTGAGATTTGGCCGTTTTTGTATATTTTAAAATGGACAGTTACCTGGAAGCTGCCCGAGATTCCTGGGTCGACAAGAGAAGTGAACCAGTTGTTTGAAACCCTGTCTATTATTAGTTGGAGATAATAAGTGAAAGGAAAGTTGGAGAGCCCAATTTGGGAGGAAAACGCTGATCCAGTATCCGAACTGCTGCCTGAACCGCCGCCAAGCCTTATACCAGAGCCTGGGCCAGTGCCTTTTTCTTTGACTGAGCCAGCTTCAGGCGCTTTGGTTCCAGTTGATTGTTTTTGTATAACAGCTTTTTTTTCTTTTTTTGTCCTTGTCTTCTTTTCGGGCTTTTCGACTGGATGTCTTAAGGCTGGCACTGTCTCTTGCTGCAGCTTTTGAGGTGTGGTTAAATCTCTTAAAGTTTCTCTTTCTGGCAAGGGGGTTTCTGCAATTTTTTCTTCGCCTCCTCCGGATGAGCCTGCGCCTCCGCCACCTCCTCCGGGAAAGGAGATGAGCTCCACATAGTGAATCGTTTCTCCTCTTGAGGACTTTTGTAAATTAGGAGAGAGAAGAATAAACAGGAAAAATGCCAGATGAGCAGTGAAAGAAAGGACAACAGCCTTTTTAAATACGGGATTGCTTTCGCTGAGCGCTGTCATTTTTATTTTTTTTCTTCGGGTTCTATAGGTCTTGTTATAAGTCCGGTTATCTCCACACCCGCCTTTTTAGAAATATCAAGAATGCGCATAACAAAACCATAGGGAAGACTCTCATCGGCGCGGATAAACACAATTTTCTTTTCTTTTCCATAGAAGTATTCTTTCAATTTTTGTTCTAGCAAAAATTGATTGATGACAGAATTTTCAATGTGAATGTATTTATCCTTGGTGATAGTAAGGGTTAAGCCTTCTTCTGCGGGTGTTGAGTCCGTTTCAGCTTGAGGAAGATTAACGCTAATTCCAGATTGAATCATAGGGGCTGTTACCATAAAAATGACCAGGAGAACGAGCATGACATCCACAAAAGGTGTGATGTTTATCTCCGATAGAGAAGTTCCGAGACGTCTTTTGTAGGGATGCCGCGCTTTAAGGGCCATAGAGCTTCCCGGCGATGCTTAAAAATTCGAGAGAAAAATCTTCCATCTCAATTACCAGGTTTTTTATTCGGTGAAGGTAATGGTTGTAAGCGATAACCGCAGGAATGGCAGCAAAGAGGCCTGCCGCCGTGGCAATGAGTGCTTCGGCAATTCCGGGCGCGACTACATCAAGACCTGCAGATTTAACTATCCCGATTCTCTGGAAGGCGACCATGATTCCCCATACGGTCCCGAACAGGCCAATGAAAGGAGTTACGCTTCCTGTAGTAGCAAGGAAGCTCATCTTTTTTTCCAGCTTGGATATCTCTCTGTTTGAAGCCTTTACCAGAGCTCGCTCCACGCTTTCGAGCCTATCCAAGGTAAGAGGCCGTTCTGGATTGGATCTGCTCAGATAGACGAGCTCTTTATATCCAGACTGAAAGAGTGAAGCCAGAGGGCTGCCGCGGTATTTTCTAGAGGCTTTATTCACCTCAGATAGGTTATTGCTTTTTTGAAACACTTTCAGAAATTCTTGTGACTGGGAATAGGCGGATTTCAAAGCCGCTCTTTTGAAGAAAATAATTGCCCACGAAAAGACTGAGAAGAAAATAAGGACGAGGATGACCAGTTGGACTACAATATTTGCTTCAATAATTAGTTTTAGAAAGTTCATCGGCGGTTATTCAAAAAAGTAGCATATGCCAGGGTTAAAGTCAATCTGGGGCTTGGGGTCAGACTTGCGGAACTTGCATAAATTGAATTCTTATTTGCTCCTTCCTAAAATTGTTTATGTTTTACTCTAACTGATATAGGAAGCTTGGATCAGGCCTTGCCATTGGGAAAAAAGATGTTTCTCTCCCTTTGATTGCCTAAATTTCCATTTTATAAAGTCTGACCCCCCGTCTGACTCTAACTGATAGATTAAAATTCAATTTATGCAAGTTCCGCAAGTCTGACCCCGTGATTGACAAAATCTTTATTAAGGAATAGATTTGATATCTTAATCAAGACAAAGAGGAGGGCTTAAAAAGGAGGCAATCTATTAAAGCAGAGAGGAGATTTCAGCCAGCTCAAGTCCTAGCTATAAGTTTTATTGTTGCCATATTGGGAGGCACCTTCCTTCTTCTTCTTCCTTTCAGTACAAAATCAGGCCATATTTCTCTCGTCGATGCTCTCTTTACAGCTACATCCGGAGTTTGTGTGACCGGTCTTATTGTCCAGGATACAGCCACGTACTTCACTCCGTTTGGCCAGGCCGTTATCCTAGTTCTGTTTCAATTGGGTGGGCTGGGAATCATGACTTTTTCGACCCTTATTCTTTTGGTTGCTGGAAAAAGAATTTCCATAAAAGACAGGATCATTATTCAGCAGGGATTTCATCATGGGGCACCTAAAGATTTCAAATCTCTCATCAAGAATATATTTTTATATACTTTGATTCTTGAGGCTGCAGGAACTCTCTCTCTTTTTCTTCGGTGGCAGCAAGACTTCCCCTGGCAAAAGGCTCTCTCTTATTCAGTTTTTCATTCCATCTCAGCTCTTTGTAATGCAGGCTTTTCTCTTTTTAGCCGCAGTTTCATTTCTTACAGAAGTGATATATGGATAAATATCACGCTCTTTCTTCTGATAATACTCGGCGGAGTGGGATTTTTAGCCCTTCAAGAAATGAAGGAAGTCTTTTCTGGTGTTTTAAGAAGGCAGAAAACTAAAATTTCTCTGCATACCAAGTTGGTTCTTACCCTGACTTCGTTCCTGGTGGTTTTTTCCTTCGTTCTATTTCTGGCGATTGAGTGGAATCATTCGTTAAAAATGTTCACCCTGAAAGAAAAGATTTTCTCTTCCATTTTTCAAGTTGTAACTCCTCGCACGGCCGGATTCAACACCATGGACCTGAATTCTTTAAGTTTCTCCGCTGTCCTGCTTTTAATTATGCTGATGTTTATAGGAGCCTCTTCAGGCTCAACAGGTGGAGGCATCAAAACAAGTACAATTGGAGTGATACTTGGATTCTTGAAATCTAAAATCACGGCCAGGGATTCGGTTAATCTTTTTCACAGAACTCTACCCATGGAATCAGTCATGAAGGCCTTCACAGTCATCACCTTGGCCATGTGCGTCATTTTCTTCTCTTCTTTTATCCTCCTGCTTACGCAACCAGTGGCAAGCATGAAGGAAGCGCTTTTTGAAGTTTTTTCTGCGTTCAGCACGGTGGGGCTTTCTCTGGGCTTAACACCAAAGCTGAGCAGCTTAGGTAAAATTGTGATCATCTTAACCATGTACATCGGGAGGATTGGTCCCTTAACCTTGTTGTATGCTTTTAGCCGTCAGAGGGCCTACGGGCGATTTGAGTATGTTGAAGAAACAGTTATGATAGGATAAAATCAGGAAAGGAGGCCTCGGTTATGAAATTTGCAGTGATAGGACTTGGGAGCTTCGGATCAAACATTGCCAAAACTCTTTATGAGAAAGGAAATGAGGTCTTAGCAGTGGATGAAAATAAGGAGAAGGTTGACGAAGTCAAGAATTTTGTATCTCATGCTGTACATATGGATGCTGCTGATAAGGAAAATCTTCAGGCACTGGGAATCAAAGATATGGATGTTGTGATCGTGAGCTCAGGTCCGGAGATGGAAGCATCTATACTCACTGTTCTTTACCTGAGTGAGATGGGGACAAAACGCATAGTGGCCAAAGCTCTGACAGAAGATCATGCCAAAATTTTAGAATCAGTTGGGGCCACAGAGACTATCTATCCAGAGAAAGATATGGCCATTAAGACAGCTCTGAAGTTAAACTACCCTAACGTGCTGGAATACCTTCCTCTTATTTCCGGTTTTGGAATTCAGGAGATCGCACCCCCGGAAAAATTTATCGGAAAGAATTTACGAGAGCTTGATTTGAGAAACAAGTACGGTATTCAGGTTATTGCTATCAAAGAGCTTATCCCAGAAAAAACGACTTTTATTCCTAAAGCAGATTTTATCTTAAAGGACAGTGATATTTTGGTCATTATGGGAAAACATAAACAGCTCGAAAAGATAAACGCGCAATAATGTTTTTAGCCTATCTTTTGTATTCTTTCTGTCCCCTCCTTCGAGCTTCTGGGTTTTAGCTGCTTTTATTTGTCAGCCTGCTTCTCTTTATTTGACTATCTCTTTTTTATTTGATATATAAATAAAAGTTACCGTACGTAATAGACAAAAAGAAACGAGAGAAATTGTTGCTTGATCAGACTTGATCAAGAACAAATTTTTATAAATACAGGGTTTGGATAGCAAAATAAAAGAAAAAGTGTTATTCTATAAAAAAACTTCTTAGCGGGACTTATGACCAGCGGAAACATCCTCATTCTTAATAAAAATCCTGAAGAAAGAGCACTTTTAGATGAGTTATGCGGCAAAATTGGCACTGCTCATTCTTCTTCCAACCTTGAGAGAGCAATTTCCTTCCTTGAGTCAATAGATTTCAATGTGCTCGTTGTGGATTATTCTCTGGCCAGCTACGCTTCCCTTAAAGGATTACTAGAAAAGCCAGTGAGTATCATTATCACGGGCAGTGAAGAAGAGAAAATTAAAAAAATAATTAACGAATGGTCTTTGAACCGCTATGTAGACCATCATATCATCCTTTTAAAAGAACACGATGAGAAAGCTTTCTTTCGGGTTCTAAAAAAAGCAGTCGAACACTCCTTGCTCAAAATGGAAGTAGAGAATCTTATACATTATATTGAGCAGACTAAAGTTGAGATAAATGATGCTTACTCCGAAATCAAAGAAATTAAAAATTTTGTAAATGAAAGTATTATCAGAGAGTTAGAAAAGCGTTTAGAGTTAGAGGCAAAACATATATGGTTCAAAAAGGAAAAACAGAAAATAGAGGAGATATTAAAGAATATTTATGTAGCTAACGATGTTACAAGTCTACTGGATACTGTCTACGAGATAAAAGACATTATCCAGGCCAGTAGCATTTCAATTTATATTCTGGATGAAGACGAGACTCTCGGAAAATTCCTCAAACCTTTAGTATGGGACGATGCTTTCTTGCTTCATCCTGAAATTTCAAAGCATACCGTCTTAATAGAATCGCAAGATTTTGCAGCCTTCGTTGCCCGTTACCGGCAGGAAATCAATATCACTGACCTATCAAACGACATTCGGATGTCTAAAAGATATTTGGAGCAATTTAAACCTCCCTTGAAGAACATACTGTGTGTCCCCATCATGCATGACCAGGAGGTCATAGGCGTGCTGGAAGTCTACGACAAAATACACCGCAAAAACTCGAGCGAAAAAGGCTTTACAAAGAGAGACGAGCAAATTATGCGCACGCTATCCGAGCATATATCCTTGGCCATCACAAAACTAAATCTGATTCAGTATGACGCCCTTACGGGTTTGCTGCGCCCTGATCCTTTCTATGATAATGTTATCCAGAAGCTAGAATCTCAGAGGAAGAGGCGCGAAGAAAAAGAATCATACGCAATGGTGATGGGTGATGTCGACTGGTTTAAGAACTATAACGACAGAAATGGCCATGAAGCGGGCAACCGACTTCTTCGAGAGTTGGCGAAGGCCCTTAAGTCTTCGACTAGAGATCAAGATTTTCTCTGCCGGTATGGGGGAGAAGAATTCCTGTTCTTTCTCACAGGATTAAAAGACATCGAAGAAGCCTGCCTATTTACGGAAAGGATAAGGAAAAATATCGAAGAGCACTATTTTAAATTCCAGGAATATCAACCCAGAAAAAACCTAACTATGAGCTTTGGCATAACTTATTTTACAAAGGAGAGGATTGATTCCCTGGAGTTGATAACCAAAAGTGATTTAAAAAAGATGGCTAATGAAGCGGATATTGCTTTGGCAGAAGCAAAGGGCAAAGAGTCTGCAGCCTTAGGTGCACGGAGGAAGAAAGATTCATCCAGGGTCAAAAACAGAGTCTGTATTTACTACGGCAAAGCAACCGATGAGCTAGAAAAAGAAGGCGTTATCAGACCTTTTGAGAAAAAACTCCTTCAGGAAAGAAGGCAAGCCGAAAGATTCTATACTTCTACTGTTCTCCTATACAAAGAAAATAACGATAGCAACGTGGCCCAGACAATAAACATAAGTTTGGTGGGAGTAAAAATTTCCTCAGAATCAGAGCTTCCTCGTGATCATACTCTTGATTTGATGATAGTTTTGAAGGATAAAGCCTATCAGTTTAAAGGGGATGTTGTCTATTCTGAAAAAGTCGAAAAGAATTTTTTCCGTTATTACTCAGGATTAAGATTTAAAAATATTTCCCCAGAAGACAAACTTATCCTGGAAGATTATTTTTCTTCTTTAGATTTAGATGAGAGATTATCTCTACCCCATTAAGACAGCCCGACCTACTCTATTCCTAATTCCTCAGTCATAGATTTCACATAAGCAGCCCACGGAGTGATTCGTTCATAATATGTATTTTTGATTTTTTTTGCGAACTCATCAAAAGAATGGAAATCATCTTGGTTATTCCAGTTCTCCATACTTACCTTTTCAAGAATATCTTTGAGAACATCCATATTTAAAATGTCTGAGGTATATTCAGGAAAAGAACAGGTTTCTTTTTCGCAGATTCGAACACTTCCTAATATAATTTTCCGGAGGCTCTTTTGATATCTTATGATTTCCTGTTTTATAAAAAACTTATCTTTTAGAGATTCAGCCTGAGTGAGTCTTGTAAAAAGTTTTTTTGCCTCATCCAGGTCTTTATTCAGGTTTGAGACAAAACTCTCCCCGTCCAGAATCATCTTATCGTTATTCTGAAAATAACTCACTTCACCGTCATTCTTGGTGCTTTCAGATTTCCGGAATTTGGCAAGAGTTTCGAATGCATCTTGAAAATCTGTTCCACCCCTTAAGATGTTCTTTTCCGATTCTCCTTTTACCGATGGCTCTTTGTCTTTTGCCTCCTTCTCCTCAGATAAAGAGGATTCCTCAGCTTCATCCATTTTTGGTTTCTCAACATGAAGTTCATCTTCTTTATTCACTTCTGATCCTTCAATATCCTCTTCGGCTTTTCTTTTTTCTTTTGTTCTTTTTGTTACAGGTTCGGGTGTCACTTTCGGACCTAACAGTTCTTTAATCTTCCTCAGTTTTGCCAGTTCTCGCTTCAAATCAACATCTTCAAGTTCTTTTATCTCCAGGTCTTCAGCCACAATTCCGAATTTTTTTTCAAGATCTTTTTTCAAAATGGCGGTTTTTTCTTCAGTCGCATGATGGAATTTCTCAAGCTTCTTGTTCAAATCGCCGACTTTTTTTAGTTCTTCGAGTGTTTGGGCAGTCAGAGTTTCTATTTCTGTCAAGGATTGAACCGCCTTGTCAATATGTTCTTTTATCTGACTTTTAGTAGCTGCCTTATTATTTTCAAACTCAGCAAGCGTGGTTCGATAATTTACCAAAGCCTCCTTTTCATCCTTAAGGTCCATTTCAATTTGATGAACCTTCTTTTCCGCTTCTTTTTTCTCCTGCTGAATCTTTCCTTCAAGCTCCTCCTCTATTGCCTGTTTTTTCTTGTTGAAAATTTCCTCTAATTGATTTTCAACATCTTCGATGGTCGGAGGTGGCTTTTCTAGGAGTTCTTTATTTTTTTGCATGCTTGCTTTTCCTTGCAGTATTTTTTCTTCTTAATTATTATCAATAAAAAAAAATTGTCAAGAAAAGTTCACCTTTTTAAAGAAATAAAAATAAAAAGTGGTAAAAAAGTGGGGTCAAAAAGCAAGACCTGATCCCATGCATCAATAGGGGGGTTAAATTAGACTTACAAGTATTTCCAGTGCGGCTTGCTTTGCCTGTTTGCCGCTTTCTTTAGTAGGCCCTACGCATGAGGGACATCCTTCCTTGCAGGGGCAGGCTGCAATCGTTTTCTGACAGTGTTTAAGGAGTTCTTTTTCCAGATCAAAAAGAGAAGGGCTTAAACCTATCCCTCCAGGAAAGTTGTCAAAGATGAAAATATTCGGTTCGAAGGCGATATCTGTGAAGTCATGCCGTTCTTCTCCCTGGATTATTTTGGAGGGAATGTTACGCGGGGGGATTGACTTTCCTGTTGTATTGTCACCGATGGATACGCCGACATCATGGAGGTCACACATCATAAACAGAGGCGAGACATGATGGAGAAGATAAGCCACGCCGAAAAGACCGTTTATCTTTTCCTCTGCGGAAAAGCGAAGGGAATGGAAGATTTCAGAAGGTATGGTCAACCAGTAGGCTGTAGTGTGCATTTCGTTTTCAGGAAGGCTTAAATCTCCCGCACCTACATTTTCTGCGGTGTAGAATTTTATTTTTTTGAAGCCGACAACCTGTGTAGCAACATGGACCTCGCCGTGGGAGATGGAACATTTCTCCAGACTCTTTTTATCAAAAACATCAAGGATTTTGATTTTAGTGTAGTCTATGGCGTCTGTGAAATAATCGACGTCTGTTTTTTTGACATAAGCTTTTCTCTGATTATAATCGAGCTTCTCCACATAATATTGCTCTCCCTCACACAGATAGATGGCCTTTGAATGCAGGGTTGTTAGCGCAGATGAAAAATCAACTTCAGCGATGACTCTTGCTTTTTTACTTGTATCCACAACCACGAAATTATCCGAACTTATGCTCCTCAAGCTGACTCCATCGGCAGGATAAGCATCAGATGTCCAGAACCATTTATCTTTTGAATGATGAACGAGCTTCTCCTCTTCCAGAAATTTGAGGATTTCTCCGATTTCAACGCGCCCGAATTTATCTTTCTCGGCAAAGGGAAGCTCAAAGGTTGCACACTCGATATGACTGACAAGAATAGATAGATTATCCGGATTAATCAAAGCTTTCTCTGGGTTTTTTGAGAAGAAGTAATCCGGGTTATTGATGATGAACTGGTCTATGGGGGCGCTTGAAGCGACTAAAACTGCAGCTGACTTTCCCGTTTTACGACCGGCCCGTCCTGCCCTCTGCCAGGTGCTTGATATAGTGCCTGGATAGCCTGCAAGCACGGCAATATCAAGACTTCCGATATCAATTCCTAATTCTAAGGCATTAGTAGAGATAACACCCTTTATTGTTCCCTCTCTTAAACCCTTTTCGATTTCTCTTCGCTTTAAGGGAAGATATCCTCCCCTGTATCCACGAATAAGGCCTTTTTCCTTGATTGTCCTTTCGATGTCTTCTTTAAGATAGGTCACCAAGAGTTCGGTGATTAGGCGACTCTTAGCAAAAACGATGGTTTGAAGGTTGTTTTTGATGAAGAGAGAAGCGATTCGCCGTGATTCATTGACATAGGAACGGCGAATACCCAAGAACTTATTAACCACCGGTGGATTAAAGAAGATAAAATATTTTTCTCCGCGAGGAGCGCCATTGTTGTCAACAAGGGAGACCGGCTCTTCTGTCATTTTTTCTGCCATCTCCAGAGGATTAGCGATGGTGGCTGTACAGAGGATAAATTGGGGTTGGGCGCCGTAGAATTTAGCGATTCTCTTCAGTCTTCTCAGGATATTTGCCAGATGGCTGCCAAAGATACCGCGATAATTGTGAAGTTCATCGATCACTATATATTTTAGATTTTCGAAGAGTTTAATCCACTTTGTGTGATGAGGTAATATTCCGGCGTGAAGCATATCGGGGTTGGTCAGGATGATGTGTCCGCGAGCTCTTATGGCTTTTCTTGCATCCTGAGGAGTGTCGCCGTCATAGGTGAAGATCCTGATTTCTTCCCCAAGATGTTTGATTGTTTCATTGAGCTCAGTCTTCTGATCCTGGGAAAGAGCTTTTGTGGGGAAAAGATAGATTGCACGACTTGAGGGATTTTCAAGCATTGCCTCAAGCACTGGGAGGTTGTAACAAAGCGTTTTTCCTGAAGCGGTTGGAGTGACAACAACAATGTTTTTTCCTTCCTTGAGCAAGCGCCATGATAGATGCTGATGTGTGTAGAGTTTTAAGAATCCTTTTTCTTTCAGGGCTTTAGCAAGAGCAGGGTGGACATCGGAGGGATACTCGCAGTATTGTCCTTCTTGGGCAGGGATATGTTTTATGGCCCGGATGGAGTCATTTTTGACGCCAATATCTTTTAATAATTCTAAGGATTTAAGTAAACTTTCCTCTCTACTCATATTACTTTAACCAGAATCTCCGAAAAGCTATTCCTATATTATTATTTTTACAAGGAAGCGGTCAACAGAAACTGTGCCAACTGTGGGGTCAGACTTGCGAAAACTGTGTTTTTATTCGCCAGCCTATCTCACAATATGATAGAATAAGATCTAATGATAAACGAGATTAGAGTAAAGAAGGCAGCCCAGCATAATTTAAAGAGAATCGATATAAACCTGCCACGCAATAAATTAATTGTCATCACCGGGCCGAGCGGCTCTGGAAAGTCCTCTCTTGCTTTTGACACTCTCTATGCTGAAGGACAGCGCCGTTACATTGCATGCCTCTCAGCTTATGCTCGCCAGTATATTGAGCAGATGGAAAAGCCGGAAATGGAGTCCATTGAAGGTGTTTCTCCTTCCATTTCAATCGACCAAAGGACGATCTCTTCAAATCCTCGGTCTACGGTTGGAACAGTCACGGAGATTTATGATTTTTTAAGGCTTCTTTTCGCCAGGGTAGGATCCCCTCACTGTCCTCGATGCGGAAGAAAGGTGAGCTCTCAGACTCCTCAGCAAATCTTGAAGAGAATTTTTGATTCTTCCTCTGGCGAAAAAGTTAAAATTCTTTCTCCCGTGGTTAAAGGACGCAAAGGGGAATACCAGCGTCTTTTCGAGAAGCTTAGAAAAAAAGGTTTTCTTCGTTTTCGGGTGGACGGTCAGTTCAGGGAAGTTGAGGAGGATATTTTACTGAAGAAGACAAAAAAGCACAACATCGATATCTTGATCGACGAAATAAAAGTTTCTTCCGCATCAGAAAGAAGATTAAAGGAAGCGGTGGACAAAGCTCTCGAGATTGCCAACGGGGACCTCTTATTGATAAGAAAAGAAGGAAAAGAAATTTATTACTCTCTAAACTTGCTATGTCCTTTTTGTGAGATCAGTCTTCCAGAGCTTGAGCCCCGGAATTTTTCTTTCAACAGCCCGTACGGAGCCTGCCCTCGTTGCCATGGTCTTGGCTTTGAAACCGTATTGAACATGCGGGGTAAAGTGGAGCTTACAGATGAAGTCTGCCCCCTTTGTGAAGGAGGCCGGCTGAAGAAGGAAAGTCTGGCTGTGAAAGTAGGAGACTGGAATATTTATGAGCTGACTTCTCTGCCCGTAGGAAAGCTGACTGATGAACTTTTTACTTTTAAGCTTTCCTCTTCTGAAGAACTGATCGCTTCAAGAATACAAAAGGAGATTCTTTCACGCCTTGAAATCATAGTTGAACTGGGAATGCCCTACATCCAGTTATCCCGAACGACCGCTTCTCTCTCGGGCGGCGAAGCTCGGCGCCTTCGCCTGGCTGCACAGGTTGGCGCTCGCCTGAGAGGCATACTCTATGTCCTGGATGAGCCTACCATTGGTCTTCACCAGAGAGATAACCGCCGTTTGATTTCCTTGTTGAGAGAAATTAGAGATCAGGGAAACTCTATAATTGTTGTTGAACATGATGAACAGACGATTCGCTCAGCTGATTTCATCCTGGATTTAGGTCCTGGCGCTGGGGAAGAAGGAGGATTTAAAGTAGTTGAAGGAAATTTAGACCGCATTCTTTCTTCTCCAGTTTCTCTGACTGCGAAATATCTTACAGGGGAAAAATGTGTCCTTGTTCCTTTAAAGCGGAGAAAGCCAAAAGGCTGGCTTGTGATTGTAAAAGCGGCAGAGCACAATTTGAAAAATATCGATGCTCGGATTCCGATCTCAGTTATGACAGGTATCACAGGGGTTTCGGGTTCAGGGAAGAGTACTCTTATCTACGATATTCTTTTCAAAAGACTCTTGAACATATTCTACAAGGCTAAACAAAGACCTGGAAAACACAAGACTATTTCAGGAATTGATCAAATTAACAAAGTCGTCTCCGTCGATCAGAAGGCCATAGGTCGAACGCCTCGGTCAAACCCAGCTACTTATACAGGACTCTTCACCCCTCTGAGGCAGCTTTTTTCTAGTGTTCCGGAGTCAAGAATGAGAGCGTACTCGGCAAGCCGTTTCAGTTTTAATCTCCCTGGAGGACGATGTGAGGAATGTCGAGGAGCAGGAGTCAGGAAAATTGAGATGCATTTTTTACCAGATGTTTTTGTAACCTGTGACCGTTGCAGAGGAAAACGCTACAATACGGAGACTCTTTCCGTCCGGTATAAGGGGAATAATATTGCGGATTATTTGGATATGACTGTCGATGAAGCATATGAATATTTCAAGGCTGTTCCGATTCTGAAGAGGAAGCTGGGAACATTAAAAAAAGTAGGCTTAGGTTATATCAGATTGGGCCAGTCAGCTCCTACCATCTCAGGGGGAGAAGCTCAGAGAATCAAGCTGACCAAGGAGCTGAGCCGGAAAGGTACAGGGAAGACTCTGTATCTTCTGGATGAACCTACCACCGGTCTCCATTTCGATGATGTTCGCAAGCTTCTCGAAGTTCTTTCAGAGTTAGTGGAATTGGGTAATACCGTGGTAATTATTGAGCATAATCTTGATGTTATCAAGTATTGTGATTATATTATAGATTTAGGTCCGGAAGGAGGTGAAAAAGGAGGCTGGATTGTTGCTAAAGGTGTTCCAGAAAAAGTGGCAGAAGCAGAAAATTCTCATACTGGCAGGTTCTTAAAGAGGGTCTTTACAGAAGGGAAACCAATTTTCGAATGAAAAATGGCATTTAAAGATATATTAGGCAATAGCCGCGTAAAAAATATCCTGAGGAAAGCTCTGCAGAGAAATAAAGTTCCCAATTCTATGCTTTTATATGGGCCGGAGGGAATCGGCAAGAGGGATATGGCTTTGGTGTTGGCTAAAGCGATGAACTGCGAGAGAAAAAAAGATGATGCCTGTGAGGTCTGTGCATCCTGCAAAGCGATTAATGCGGGAAATTTTCCCGATGTCCTTGAGATTTCTCCTGAGAAAGAAGTGATAAAGATTGACCAGATGAGGATATTGAGAAAGATAGCTTATCTGAAGCCTATGATGGGCAAGAAAAGAATCTTTGTTGTTGTTGATGCTGATAAGATGAAGGAAGAAGCAGCAAATTCTCTTTTGAAAATACTGGAAGAACCCCCCCTTTTTTCTTATATTATCCTTGTTGCTCGTAATCCTTTTATGATTATGCCTACTATAAAATCTCGATGTCAGGTACTAAATTTTTCCCCTATCTCAAAAGAAGAGATAGGAAAAATTTTGGTGGAGAAGGGCTATGAGGAGAATAAAGCCAGAATTATTTCTCTCCTCGTTCGCGGGAATCTTAAACAGGCTTTAAGTTTGGAATGGGAAGAGGTTCAGGATAAAAGAGCGAAAGCTTGGCAGCTTTTCCTTTCTCTTATCAGGAAGGGAAAAGTTGCTCTTTTTTTGAAGAATTATGCTACTTCTCAAAGAACTCTTGTCAGGAACGAATGGGAGCAGGTCTTAGAAATGCTCTCGTCTTTTTGCCGGGATTCAATCCTGATCAAAGAAAAGAGCGATAGTCGCCTCCTGATGAATCCTGACTATGAGAAAGAAATCAAGAAAGAAGAAGCGCTGCTGAGCCTCGAGGGGTTGATAGATTGTCTGGCAAAGATAGATTATGCGATTTATGGTTTAGGAAAAAACCTTAATGTGAATCTGCTTGTCAGTTCGTTTTTTTCATATTTTAAGGAATGGGAATATGCCTGAGATTATCTGTGTACTTTCTGAGCTTTCGGGTAAAGTTATTCGGGTCAAAAAAGGAGAAGAAGATTTCAAGAAAGGAGATTTATGTATTATTGAATCTGAGTTAGGAGGCGATTTGGTGGTTGTTATAGATACTTCGAGCGATATATGCAGTCATCTAAAATCTTCCCGGGATGCAGTCAAGGTCATACGAAAAGCCACCGAAGAAGACGAAAAAAAGCACAAATGGCTTAGGAAGAAAGAGAAGAAGGCTTTCGACTTTTGCCTGGAGAGAATCAATAGCCGAAATTTGCCGATGAAATTAGTCATGGTTAGGTATTTCTTTGATGAGAAGAAAGGAATATTCTATTATACAGCAGATGGACGCATTGATTTCAGGGAGCTCGTGAAGGACTTAGCCAAAGAGTTCAAGATGCGGATTGAAATGCGCCAGGTTGGAGTGCGGGACGAGGCAAAGATGGTTGGAGGATTGGGAGTTTGTGGACGCCAGCTTTGCTGTTGTAGCTTCATGAAAGATTTTAAACCCGTAACAATTCAGAGGGCAAAAAAACAGAAGATTGTCATTAACCCTACTAAAATATCCGGGTTGTGTGGACGATTGATGTGCTGCCTTGCTTTTGAAGAGGAAAGCCCGGGTCGTATGTATGCAGAAGAAAAAGCGGAAGAGGATAAGTGAGGGATATATTCAAGATTTGGAGTGAATGGATGGAATTCTATTCGCTTTTTGTGATTTTGAAGTGAACCTTGCTTGATAGGGCGATAAGGGTTCCTTCGGGAGAGAAAGCTTTCACCTCCCAGGAATATTTTCCGCCTAGCGTCATCCGTTTTTTTATTTTTTCCGGAAGAACAATGAAATTATCTTTTGTTGTGGTAGTCCACAACTTAAATCCATTATCATAAATGTAGATTTTGTATTCTACATCTTTGCCGGGATCTTTCCATTCGAATTTTGAAGGGACTATATTGATATCTATTACAGGGGAGATGAGAGTTATTGATTCCCCCCTGACTGTTTCTTCACTTATGAAAAATTGAGGTGGTGCGGGCTTGAAATAAGGGAAAAAAATGAAGACGGCGACGAGGATCAAGGCTGTGTAAACTGGAAGCAGTGCCCACTGCTTGGGAGTAAAGAAAGAAACGATTTTTTCAAACCAGGTCGCTCCTTTTCCCTCTTCAACAACGTATTCATCTTGAAAGATCCCATCTCCTTTTTGCTTGATTAAGGAAATAAGCTCATCTTTTTCCACCATTTTTTCAAAGCAATAGTGGCAGTTAAAATAATGCTCCTCGAATTTCTTCTTATTCTCATCATCTAATCTATCAAATAGATAATCATCGATGAGATGTTCGCATTTACACATTTTCATGCCATATTCCCGTTAATACATTGCTTCCATAAGTTTAGTCGTAGCAGGAACGAAAAATGGAAAAAAATTCATTTTTTTATCAATTTCTTTAGAAGTTTTTGGGAATAGTTCACACGTTCGCTAACCCTATGGGGAGTAATGCTTAGCTTTTTAGCAACTTCCTCTCTCGAAAGTCCTTTATAATAATAAAGGTAAAGGACTTCTCTGTATTTGGGATTTAGTTTTTTTATCGCACTCCCTATTAATTCAGCTCTTTCTTTGTTTTCAACCTGCTCATGAGGGCCGGGAAAAGGAGTTGGTTCTGGGGCATGTTTCAGCACTTTGGTCTTTTGCCTTATGTAATCAATGATCCTGCGGCTGGTGATAGTATATATAAATGTTCCTATCGAAGATTCTCCCCTAAACTCGTTCTTCTTTATTTTTTCAATGACATTAGTGATAATTTCATTAGCAATATCTTCCCAATCTGGATTGGAAGCCCCTATGGATTTTCTAACTCTAAAACGGACAACAGGACCATATTTAGCGTAAATTTCTTCCAAATTGGTTTCCTGCTTCTTTCTGTCCATTTTTAACCCGCTTCTCTTTTTTTCTTTAGCATTATACGGACATTGACATCAGATGACAAGCCTGGATTTCAATTTTTTGAGTTTTATTGCGACTAAACCTTTCGCCCAAAAAAATTGAAGAATGGGTAGTTGAAAAAGAGTTCTCAAAATTTGTCAAAAGCAAATTCCATTCTTTCGGGTATTAGCGAGTAGCTTGATGCAACAAAGTAGACAGGGACAAACTTCAAAGAGGAAAAATTCTCACGTAATAAGGGAAAATACATTATTTACTATACATAAAAAAGACAGGAAAAATTCCTTTTATCAGTCTTTAATCAACAGAAATCTTGATCTTCATGCATCAAAAAAGGCAGATAAAAGCGAATTTGCTTTTGCCTTTAATCCTTATAATTTCATGATCTTAGGTGGGGGAGAAGCTCCATGGAAAAGGGAAGGTTCAAAGCCTCGCTTTGCCTTTGTCTTTAATGAAGAGAAAGAGGAGCAGGATTATTCGTCCTGGGATATGGATAGCACGGAGGTGAGGAAGATGTCATCGGCAAGAAATATATTAAAGCACATGGATCTTTACTACGGCAATATTTTTAAGGAGCAAATCTCTAATGTTGAAGAAGATATCGTAGAAAAACAGATGTTTTTTAACTCGAGCCTTCTCTATTTAATTGCAGCAACTGACGGCAATGAAGACAGCATAGGCCATTCTAAGCTTGTGGCCAGTTATACAACGCTTTTGACCAAAGATCTTGGGATTGAAGATAAGAATTTTTTGGTCAATATCCAGAGGGGTGCTTTACTTCATGATGTCGGAAAAATAGGGATTCCCGAATTCATCTTGAGAAAAACCAGCTCTCTAACCGAAAGAGAAAAAGGAATCTTGCAAGAACATCCACTTTTAGGTTATGAGATGTTAGAGGAATTTGATTTTTTAAGGAAAGCAGCCCATGTCGTTCTATATCATCATGAGAAATATGACGGAAGCGGATATCCTTTTGGTTTGATGGGAGAAGAAATTCCAGTGGAAGCAAGAATCTTTTCTTTGACTGATACATTGGATGCCATAACTTCTGATAGGCCCTACAGGAAGGGAAAAAGCTTTGAAGAAGCCTTGAGAGAAATGGAGAAATATCGAGGTAGCCAGTTCGACCCTAATCTTTTGGATATCTTCCTTTCCATGCCAGTAGAAAAGTGGCAGGATATAAAAGTGAAGACTCTGGCCTCCCTTCGCCTTCCTCTTATTAACTGATATTATTCCCCCCTTTAAAGTTTAACGCATAGACATGCCCTTCCGTTGATATTATGCAGGGTCTGTTTTCTTGTAGGATTTGTCTTATGTAGGGGCTTGATTTATCAAGCCCACCTTTTTGTAGATATAAATAAACTGAACGGTTTTAATTTTTCTTATCTAGGGGTACCTTTCTTGTAGGAGTTTGATTTATCAAGCCCACCTTTTTTCATGAGGATGGCTCTCCTTATCAAGGTTTGCCCTTTGCTGGAAAAGGCAGTCCGGACAGTCAGTAGTAATGAGCGAAGCTTCGCTTTTAAGAATTTTTTCTTTTTTCTCCGGCCAAACACTTACTCATCTCTTTCGATTTTTTCCAGATACGATTGAGGATCCACCAAAAATTCTCTGGGCTTGCTTCCCTCAGAAGGGGCCACTATTCCTTCATGTTCCAGCTGGTCAATGATCCTGGCAGCCCGGGCGTAACCCAACTTGAGCTTTCTCTGAAGATAAGAGGCAGAAGCCTGGCCTGTAACGAGTATGAGCTTAAGAGCTTTATCATAGAGTTCATCTTTTTCGCCGTTTTCCTCCCAGACCTGGTCAGTTTGGCTTTTGAGGGTTTTGACAATTTTTTCATCATAGCTTGGGCTTGCCTGTTCCTTAACAAACTTAACCAGTCTGGTGATTTCAGGAACAGAAATAAAAGAACTATGCAATCTAATATTGCGAGGATAATTAGGAGGCATAAAGAGCATGTCTCCTAAGCCAAGGAGTTTTTCAGCTCCGGATGTATCAAGGATGATTCGAGAGTCAATCTTTGAGGGAACGCGGAAGGCTATACGGCTGGAAAAGTTATTTTTGATAGTCCCGGTTATCACATCTATCGAGGGCCGCTGAGTGGCCATCACGAGGTGAATACCCACTGCCCGGGCTAATTGAGCCAGGCGGGCAATGCAATACTCCACATCTTGAGCCCCGATCATCATCAATTCTGCTAATTCATCGATGATGATGACGAGATACGAGAGGGGCTTGAGTTTTTCTTTATCATCTTCTGTGAGGGTCTCTTTTTTTTCTTTAAATATTTGTTTTACCTGGTGATTGTATTGTTCGATATTTCTTGCTTTGAGAACACCCAACTTTTGGTATCTCTCTTCCATTCTTTTTGTTGTATCAAACAAAATCTTGCCTGCCTTCTTGGCGTCCGTAATAACAGGGCAGAGAAGGTGAGGGATTCCGTCCCAAAACGTGAATTCTAATCTTTTGGGATCGATGAGGATGAGCTTGACTTCTTCAGGTGTAGCCTTGAAAAGAATGCTGGCGATAAGTGAGTTGAGAGCTACGCTTTTTCCTGTTCCAGTGGCCCCGGCAATAAGAAGATGGGGCATGATGGCTAAATCTGTGACATAAACCTCACCATGAATAGTCTTCCCCAGGGCAAAAGTCAGTTTAGAAGGAGAGTCCTGGAATTTCTCCGATTGTATTACGTCTTTGAGTTTAATGATTTCTCTTTTGTTATTGGGAATCTCAACTCCCAGAGAAGATCTGCCCGGCATTCTTTGAACCCTGACCGATTCTGCCCCTAATGCCAGGGAGAGATCTTCTGTGAGGTTAGCCACCTGGCTCACTTTTATTCCTGGATATGGATAGAATTCATAAGTGGTGACCACAGGGCCAGGATGATACTCTTTGACTTCCCCCTCGACGCGGAATTCCCCTAATTTCTCCTCTATCTGTTGTTTTTTTTCATAGAGTTCGTTTTTATCGATTTTTTCATAGGGTTTTCCAGGATCCAAAAGAGTAAGAGGTGGAAAATTGTAGTCCTCTTTTCCTTCCATTTCAGGAAAAAGATACTTTTCGGGCAAAGTAGGAGGGACAGGTTTTGTTACTGCAGGTTCTGGCCCAAGTTCTTTTTTTATTTCTTTTTTTCTTTTTTTTAGTTTCGATTTTTCAGCTTTTTTCTCTTGCAGTAAAGAATATTTTTCGACAACTTTTTTCCTCATCTTCTCCCGGCGCTTTGATTTTTGGTAACGGATAATTTGGATCCTGACTTCTTTGAAAGCGAAGCGAAAAAACCGCTGAAAGATGCGGAAGATATTTCCAAAAGAAATTTTAGTGGAGAAGATGAAAAAAAGGATAAGGAGAACAAAAAGAACAAGGTAGGTTCCAACATGGCCAAAATATCGAATCAAAAAGGAAGATATTAATTCACCGCTAAAACCTCCGCCTGAAAGCTCTGTTCCTCCGAGAGAAAAAATTGGGAACAGCATGAAAAAAAGGGAACTGCCGATGAGAACAAGAAAAAGAGACCCTGAAGTCTTTAGGATGAATCGCTTCTCCTTATCGGAAGAGAAAGTCTGGAGACCAAGGTAAAAAAATGCTAAAGACAGAAGGAAAGAAGCGAGTCCTAAAACTTGAAGTATAGCATCCGAGAGGAAAGCGCCAACTCTTCCCGTATAATTATGGATTTTTTGGCTGGCATCAGAAGCATTGGCCCAACCTGTGTTGGTCCAGGAAGGGTCACGTGAATCATAGCTTATGAGGCTTATAAAGATGAAAACAGCAAGAAAAATGAGGAAGATTCCGGTTATTTCAAAAGATCGGATTCCCCTTTTTTTGAGAAACTTTAGAGAAGACGACTCTAATATATCCCTTCTCTTCTTTCTCATTGTCAGAATTATATCATATTTATATTGTTTTACTAAATGTAGGAATTTGATTTCTCGTAGGGGCTTGATTTATCAAGCCCACCTTTTTGGATATATAAATAAACTGGACGGTTTTAGTTTTTCTTATGTAGGGATTCTTTTCTTGCAGGGGCTTCATTTCTTGTAGGGGCTTGATTTATCAAGCCCACCTTTTGAATCTATAGATAAACTGGACGGTTTTAGTTTTTCTTATGTAGGGATTCTTTTCTTGCTGGGGTTTGATTTCTTGTAGGGGCTTGATTCATCAAGCCCACCTTTTTGGATCTATAAATAAACTGAACGGTTTTAATTCATTCTTCTATTTGATAGAAAAAATTAAAGAGAGCTACAAACTGGGAAATTGACAACTGTTCGGGGCGGAGGTTTCTCTCCAGCCCGAATTTATTAAGTGCCTCGTCTACTTGAGGTAGCAGGAAATTGAGTTTTTCTAAATTCTTACGAAGAATTTTTCTTCTGTGTTTGAAAACTCCTTTTAAAAATTGTCGAAAAAGTTCTTCCTGCTCTATCAAAAAAAGAGGAATGTCTCTGCTCTTTAAAGAAATCAAGGCGGAGTGAACTTTAGGAGGAGGAGAGAAACTTCCTGGGGCAACGATAAAAAGAAGCTTTGTAGAAAAATGAATCTGGAAGAGGATAGAGAGAGGAGCATATTTTTTCGATCCGGGCTGGCCGCAAATTCTTTCCGCAACCTCTTTCTGGAGAAGAAAGATACACTCTGAAAAGAGCTCTTTCTCTTGAAGCACTTTGAACAGCAGCGGGGACGAAAGAGAATAGGGCAAGTTTCCCACAAGTTTCACCTTATTTTTAAAATTTTGCGCTTTCATGAGCTTGCTGAAATCAACTTTCATGATATCTTCTTCTAAAATCGTTAAATTCGGAATGTTTTTTTTCTGGAGGAAAGGAATAAAAGATGGATCTTTCTCGATAGCGATAACCTTTCCTGCTGTTGCTGTCAGAGGAAATGTTAGTGCTCCCTTACCTGCTCCTATTTCGATGATAAGGTCATCTTTCTGCGGAGAGATGTGAAGAATGATCTTTTTTAGGACGGCATCATCTTTCAAGAAATGCTGCCCCATTGCCTTTATTTTAGTTCTTTTCAACCGTTTTGACCTGAGAAACTAATACAAACGCAGTTATCATTGTTACATTGTCATAGCAAGCGACCGAAGAGAGCGTAGCAATTTAACCAGGAAAAAGGTTGAGATTGCCACCTCGCTTCTTTCCTCGCAATGACATATAAATAAAATGAGATTGCTTAGCCTGTTCCGGGCAAAGCGAAGGAATCTTCTTCGCTCCTCGCACTGACATTCTATTTAATGCGTTTGTATTAGGTCATTTTCTGGATTTGTGGATCCAGCCATTGAAGAAAGCCACAGCCAGCGCGGCTATGATGGAGGCTGCCCCGATGGAATACGTTAGAGCAATCCCGTAGTTATAAATCAATATCGGAGCTGCTGCTGTAATAAATCCTCCTCCCATCATGGGTTCATATAGGATTTGTTTGAAACCAAAGGATTTTGCCGCCGGTGTCTTGAAGTTCGGATCAGCAACGCGGAGCAATAGAAGACCGAGTGCTGTGACTCCCGTCTGCATGCCATATTCGGTGATACTCCGCTCAAACCAGGCCTCAGGAAGCATACGCGGCGCAATAAACCATGTGGCAAAAAGGACCCAGGCCAGACCGACAACCATCAAAATTGAAAACGGCAAGAAAAAGGCAAAAAACACATCCAGCTTTATGGAAGCGATTGCAGATATTACCAGGAAATCGAGGGCCAATCCCAGGATGCGGTCGAATGTCTGTCTATCCAGATACTTAGAAAGTCCGGTTTTACTGCCGAAAATCTGGATAAAAAGACCTCCCATCATGGCCAGTGGAAAGAGCGGGAAGGCCTTAAACAGGTCGGGCTCCATGTTGGCGCTCAGACTTTTGATGCCTTTGAGCATAAACCATCCGATGAGAATCGCTACACCGACCCAAGCTGCATGAAAGGCAAAAGGTTCGAGGGTATCAGGGGATATGGTAGTGATCGAACCAGGCGTTCTCTTATCTGGAGGTATCAGACCTCGGGTTTCCGCCCGCGACAACAGCTTCGGTGATTTGATGACTTTTGTGTAGCCACGCCTTGCGGCCAGATTGATCATGGCCATTCCGAAGACCACAGCGCTGATCACGCCAACTGTTGCGGACATCAAACCAAGGTCAGATCCGGCTTGGAAGCCGAGTTGATCGAACGCTTCGGCCATCCCGGCCGCGGTTCCGTGTCCTCCCGAGAAACCGATTTCGAGAAGACAGCCGAAGAAATGGGGGACGCCGAATACCGGCGTTAGCAAAATGATGGTGATTCCCACCCCGACCATATACTGCCCCATGCCCACAAGCCACCCGTAGCATAATTGCGGCCCTCCTTCTTTCCAAATCGACTTAAAGGAAGGAACGGCAAATCCGAGAAACAGGCAGGCAAACACAATATTGATCAATCGGCCCGGATAGAGCGACCAGGAGTTCATAATTTCCTGGGGGATGAAGGTGAAGAGGTACTTCCCGCAGACATAAGGTCCGAGAAGAAGCCCAATAAACCCGGCAATGACCGAGGCGGGCAAAAAGAGTCTCTGAAGCAACACCAACCTTGTTCGTAGATATTTACCAACAAGAAGCAGAAGACTCAACCAGCAAATATCTACCATCAGATTTGTGAGTTGAGCGCCGGTTATTTCCATTAAATGTTTCCTTATGCAAGAAAATTGGAATTCATATCGTATTCAGATTGATTCTGCCTCATTTCCTTGGAAAACGCTTCATGAAAATGTTTTTTTCTTTTTGTCACCGTTCTCAGCGCGTTTGAATTGCATCTCTAAGCTCTATGGCGGATGGAGTTCGTTCTCTGAGTGGGCGATGACTGTCGCCGCAGCTACATCACCTGTGATATTGATAACGGTGCGGGACATATCCAGGATGCGTTCCACACCCAGGATAAGTGCGATGCCTTCCAGGGGGATCCCCACTTGTCTGAGAACGATAACCAGCATGAGCACGCCCATGGCTGGTGCTCCGGCAGCTCCGATGGAGGCGAGCGTTGCCGTGAGAACGATGGCCAGCTGGTCGCCGAACCCCAGGTTCATGCCATAGACCTGGGCAATAAAAATGGCTGTTACTCCCTGATAGAGAGCTGTTCCGTTCATATTTATAGTCGCGCCCAGGGGAAGGACGAAACTTGAAATCTGCTTTGAAACGCCGATGTTGTCTTCAGCGCACTCCATGGTGACGGGCAGAGTAGCGGAACTTGAGCAAGTGCTGAAGGCAATCAATTGAGCCTTGATAATCCCCTTCCAGAACTTTAAATAAGGATATTTTGTGAAGAGCCAGACAACAGCCGGGTAAGTCAAAGCGAGGATGAGCAGTCCTCCGATAACGACCGCACAATATCGGACAAGGGACATCAATATATCAACGCCGAATGTGCCCACAACTGCAGCGATGAGAGCGAAGACAGCAAACGGGGCGATTTTTATCACAATCTCGACGATTTTAATCATGATGTCATTTATCGCTTGGAAAAACGAAATTACCGGCTTCATTTTTGCTTTGTTAAGAAGAGAGATGACCACTCCCATAAACATTGCTATAAAGATGATCTGTAACATGTTAGCCCTGACAAATGAATCGGCTGGATTGTCAGGAATAATGTCGATGAGGATTTCCCCTATGCTTGGCCTTTCCTTGGCACGTATTTTCTGCATATCTGCGGTCTGCCCGTAGCTCGCCTTGAGTTCAGCCTGAACGTTTTCAGGGAGATTGCTGCCGGGTTGCAGACTGTTAGCCAGAAAAAGGCCTAGGGCAACAGCCGACACGTAATAAGCAATATAGAAAGCGAATGTTTTTGTGCCAACACGCCCCAGTTTGCGCAGGTCGCCGAGAGATGCAACGCCAACCAGTAATGAGGCAAAAATCAGAGGAATTACAACCATTTTTATAAGACGGATAAAAGCCGTCCCCACAGGGCGGATAACCGCTGCATCCGGACCGAAGATCACACCAGTAACAGCTCCGAGAATCAGCCCAACGAAAATCTGTGTAGGTATGCCTGTTCGGCGAAGGGTTGTTAAAATCAAGATAACAATGGCTGCAAGCATCAGCAGGATCTGGATGATTTTGATGCTGAGTGTGTCTGCCGGGTGGCCCAGAGTATAAGAAATAGCAAAGAGAGCAACGGCAGCAACTGCTCCGGCGATTCGCCTCATGAGTCCTCCTTACGTCCAGGGTAGGTTTTGGCCAGATAATGTTATTGCACTGTTCATGCCTAAAGTCAATATTTCAGGAAATTAAAATTCATAATATCTGCTTGTTCTTCTCAAGTCAATTTACGCTTGTTTATTTGGATTCTTGAATAAAGATTTCTTATTGGCCAGGAGGGAAATTAGGGAATTTAATTATATTTAAAAGTATTAAAGACATTATTAGCATTAAGATCATCAATACAATCCGGATGATTCCTTCTCCTTTTTTCACAGAAACCTTTGCCGACCACCATGCCCCGGATGCAGTTCCTGCTGCAAGGGCCAGCCCAAACTTCCAGTTCACATTGCTAGTGAAAATGAAAACAAGCAGTGCTGGAATTGTATAAATAAATATTATAAAAACCTTGTGCATGTTGACCCGGACAAGGCCGATTTTCATCAAGTGATATATCGATGCCATAAGCACAAATCCCACTCCGACCTGGATAAAACCTCCATAAAGTCCGATGGCAAACATTGCAGGATAAATAAACCAGGAATTATGATGAAGGCTTTCGTTCTGGTTTTTCTTTTGATTTGATCTCTGGAAAATCATTGAGATGATGACACCAATCATGACATAACCTAAAATATCCTTGAAGAGTTCATCACTGATGTTGACGGCGATGATGGAGCCAGCTATAGCTCCTGGCAGGGCGAAAGCAGCCAATTTTAAGCTCAGTTTGAATTCGGAGTATTTTTCCTGGCGAAAGGATAAAATTGCAGAAAAA
>DRHQ01000142.1 GCA_011049545.1 Candidatus Aminicenantota bacterium
GCTGTTTCAACATAGCCGCGAAAAACGGATCTCGCCCAGGGGCACGGAGCCTGAGCTGCTTCCCCTTGTAAAGTTCGCATCCTTTAGCTGATTCAATCCCTTCCAGGTTAAACCCAACAAGACATTGTAAAAATACTTATTGTGTTTATATTAGTTCTTGATATCTTGACTCTTACTCTATAGTCTACTATTTTAAAGAATCAATAAAAAGAAAAAAAAGATATTCCATGTCAAAGATCAAAAAAAAATCCCGTTTAGCAGGATGAGTAAATAAAGGAGACATAACGTGGGAAAGAAAATATTCATATTTCTATTGATTCTATCTCTCTCGACTGGAATAGCCTCCAGAGCTTTTGCTCAAGGACAAACAGGCTCCATCAAAGGGAAGATAACTGACAAGGCAGGAAACCCTTTACCGGGCGCCTTCATTTATGTTTCTTCACCAGCCATGCTAGGAATTCGGACTTATCTCTCCTCAAAGACAGGTGCTATCAGATTCCCTGGTCTTCCTCCTGGTATCTACAAAATCATGGCAGAAAAGCCCGAATTTAAAACAGTAAACATAGAAGATATCATTGTCAGCGTTGGAAAGACAGTAAACCTCGATATTACCCTGGAAGCAACTCTGATCGAAGAAGAGATCACAAGCAACATTCCTACGCCTACATTAGATGAAGAATCGACAAAAACTTCAGTAAACATAGACAAAGACCTCTTGAATAATATTCCTTTCGCTAGAAACCTCCATGAGATCATTAACTCTGCGGCTGGTGTAACTCAAGATAGCGTGACCAATCAAAAAGCGTCCAGTGTTCACGGCTCCACTGTCCGGGCCAACATCTATACGCTTGATGGTATAATCATGAACGATCCTTCTGGAATGCATCTCCTCACCAATATAAATTTTGATATTATTGAGGAAGTGGAATTAGAAACCTCTGCCCATCCTGCGCAAGTCAGATTCACTGAAGGAGGATACATCAATGTGGTTACCAAATCAGGCGGAAATGGATTCAGAGGAGACATTAATCTCTATTATGCAAATGAAAAATTGGGAAGCACCTTGAGGTCTGAAGAAGAAATAAGTGAGACAGGAGCTTCCCCCCCTCCGCTCGATAGATATTTAGGGGACATCTCTTTCTCTTTAGGAGGTGCACTGCTGGAAGATAAGATATGGTTTTTCACGAATGCACGCTCTATCTCTTTATCTCGAACTACTGATTTTATTCCCTGGACTGACCCTCAGGGCAACAGCCACAAAGAATTCAACTGGCGTGGGAACGAAAAAATGGGATTTTTCAAGTTGACAAGTCAGTTTATTCCCCAGCTTAAAGTAACAGGAATGTTTAACTATTTTGATCGCTACCGATCAGTGTCTGAATCTCATCTAAGCTGGAATCTTCCAAAAGAGGCCACGCAAATCTTGGATCGTGAAAAAAACTCAACTGCATCAGGAACGCTAAGCTACATTTTTGATCAAAATACTTTAGGAGCCATAAAAGCAGGCTATATTGAACACAGCCTTCCTTTGAGGCTCGATGGAAAATGGAGAGACAATCCTCAGTATTTCAATGAGGGTACAGGACATTTCTGGGGAAGTGCTGGATTCAATGAAACTCAGCTGAAAAAAAGATTTCAGGCAGGAGCATATCTCACTCGGTTTCAAGAGAGTTTTTTTGGAGATCACGAGTTCAAGGGTGGAGTAGAATATGAATTTGCTTCCGGAGAATGGACTTCATGGAAAACAGATAACTTGTTGCAGCACTACTTTTATGGAAATCCTTATTATTTCGACCCTAATTATTTCGGCCAGGCTATATCTCCGGTAACAGGTAATCCAGTCGATAAAGGAAAAGTTTCTTTTTCCATTGCAGGAAAAGCAGAAGGAGAATTTAGCCAGAACGAACTCTCAAGGCTAAGCCTTTTTGCTCAGGATTCAGTCTCTTTTGGCAGAAGATTGACCCTGTTTTTAGGCCTGAGATTCGACCGGAGTAGTACCAAGCTTCCTTCAAGCCAGAAAGGAGAAAGCGGAAATCCGGTTTCCTTAAAAATTGGCGAAGAATTAATCGAGCCACTTTATGGTGTGAATCCTTATAGCACAAATCTAATCCCAGATTGGAAAAATATAATGGTCTGGAATGCCTTGTCGCCCCGCTTTGGCTTAAGCTTCGATATCTTGGGAAATGGGAAACATCTCTTCAAAGCTTCCTTTTCTCGTTACACTGAATATTTGATGCTGGACTACCTCAGAGCTCTCAACCCTTTTTATGCTCACCGCTCTCACCAATTCTACTGGTTCGACGAAAACATGGATGGCCTAGTAGATGTGGACGATACCTATACCCTCTATCCTGAAGACTTGCGGTCGTATAGCGAGGAGGACTATAAAAAAAGGATAGCTCCAAATATAAAACCTCCTTATACAAATGAATTCACAATCGGGCTCTACCAAGAACTGTTCAAAGATTTTTCAATCAGAATAAATTACATACATAAAACCAAACGAAACATTATTGAAAATGTTCTCTACGACCCTGATTCTGATAAAGACTGGTATACAATCGCCCAGGATACCCAAGGTTGGTGGATACCTTTTGAAACGATTGTCCCCGAAGTTGATGATTTTCCCGATACTCAAGTCAGCGCTTATTACAGATCTTCGAACACACCGGTCCTCTTCTATCAACTGAAAAATGTTCCGGAGTTAAAGAGAAAGTACCAGGCATTAGAGATAGCATTCCAAAAAAGAATGTTAAACAATTTACAGTTGATCGGTTCTTTAGTCATCAGCAAAACCACAGGGAATATAGGCTTAAATTACGACGCTAGCTCGGGATTTTCAAGAGCAGCAGACAATCCTAATTCTTTACTGGTTAACCTTCCAGAAGATTCGAGCCTCGACTTTGACAGACCTCTTGTCCTGAAGCTAATGGGGACTTATCAACTTCCCTATGATTTTTTTGCAAGCTGCTATTACACCTATATGAGCGGCACGCCATTGCCCAGAAGCGTTACGATTATTCCCCCTGATTCCTGGGTTCAGGGTAATAATGCTTACAGCGAGCCAGCAACGGTTCTCCTGGAAAAGCCAGGAACGAGAAGAGCTGAACCTTACCACAACTTTGATCTAAGAATTGAAAAGGAGTTTAGGCTTGGAAGCTCTGGAAGGATAAGTATGTATGTTGATATTTTAAATGCCCTGGGGAAAAAGTACAGTTTTATTTCTAAAAACGATGGCGGCTTCTGGTTTCCTGATGCTGAAAATACAACACAGGGCACCCGAGTTCTAAGCGAAAACTACAAAAAGATTACTTCACTTTCTGGAACGAGGATGGTTAGATTAGGCCTGAACCTCCGTTTCTGATGTTCCCAGCGTTTCTTATTGATAAATTATTCTTTACCATTCTTTGGTGCCTGCTCCACATTTTATTTTTGCGTTTCAAGCAACAATAGGGCTATTCACCATTTCTTTGACGGATTCAAAATCCTGGGGAGAAACACTCCACCCAAGATAGGGAAATGTTAGTTTGTTATGGAGGAGAGGATCAGCATCCCGGGCTAAAAATCCATTCTCGACAAGATACTGCCATTCTTCAGTGCCGGGGATAGGAGAAAAATAAGCTAACCTGGTTCTGGCACCAAGCCGGCGAACATGGAGGATACTCTCTCTAATACAAGAAATATCCTGCCCTGGCAGCCCCACCATGAGATAAACATTTATCCCCTGTCGGCTGTAACCTTCTTTCTCCAAATAAACCAGTGCCTTCTCTAAATCACCTTCAGAAACTTTCGGACATGCTTTCGCCAGCAAATTTTTATCGAGTGACTCCTGGCTGAGGAAGAGGGACTGAAAGTTTGCTGCTTTAAAAAGAGAGGCCATCTCAGAATCAATCTCTTTCACGTGAAGGCCGTTGGGAGTGTGAAAAACCAGGGGAAGATTTTTCTTGATTATTTCCTTTAAAAAAGGAAAAACATGACTATTTTTTTTGAAGAGAAGAGTATCATCATAAAAAACTACGTTTCGGATTTCATGCTTTTTGAAGTTGTATTCTATCTCGGAAACCACAGAAGAAGGCATTCTTTGCTCAAAATTTTTACAAAGTAAAGGGGCAGCACAAAAAGAACATTTAAAGGGACAGCCTCTCGATGTTAGAACAGGGAGGGTTTTTTTATTCCTTAACAGCTCAAAAGCTGGCCACGGAATCTCATCAAGAGTTTCAAATTGATGTTCTGGACAGGAATTATCCCCTAAAACTTCCCTTAGAAGAGGGAGGATTCCCCTCTCCCCTGGCCCTTGAAAGATGATATCTGCTCCACAAGAGCCCTTTGCATGCTCGGGCATCAATGTGGGGTAAACTCCTCCTAAAATAACGGGAACTTGGCCAAATCTCTTCCGGATGAGTTCTACAACAAGTTGAACTCCAGGATACCAATAGGTCATTGTACAGGTTATGAGAACAAGATCAGGAGAAGGGAGATGCTCGAGCTCATGGAGAAAAAGCTTAAGTGGAATTCCATAACGGGAATATTTACGAGGGACATCCTTCAAGACAGAAGGCTTTGCCACCTCTTCTTTTAAAAAAGTGCCCCTTCCGTTAGGCTTTGTCTTTAATTTTCTACCTAAAAGGGGATGGTGGCGGTCTAAGCAGTCTATAAAGTGCAGGCTAAAACCAGAGTGTTTCTTAAGTATTGCAGCGATATAAAGAAGCCCCAAAGGATTCAGCCAAAAATCATAGGCAGTAAAATCACAAATCCAGGGATTTATGAGGAGGATGTCCTTTTTGGAGGGCATATATCCATTTCTTATATTTAAGGCGCGGTTTGGGCTCTCTCTTCTTGTTGAATTGGTGCGGAAGGTGGGACTCGAACCCACACGGTCTATTAGACCATAAACTCCTGAGGCTTACGCGTCTACCAATTCCGCCACTTCCGCACGCATGAATTATCCACAGCCCTTATGAACAGGTCTCATTATAATAGAATGGGGTCAGACTTGCAAAACTTGATTAAATCATGGGATCAGACTCCAGGAATTATTTTAAAAGCTTTCTCACAAGGTTTTTGTAAATTTTAACCGCCTCAAGCAACTGACGCTTTTCAATCTTTTCATATTCTGTATGCGCCACCAGAAAAGAACCGGGCCCCAGCAGAAGGGGTTTACCGAAACTTTTTAGGTGCGGGATGTCTGTTCCGTATGGTAAGACAACTTGATCGAGGTCGGGAACCGTAAATAATTTCTGGACTTCAGATTGCGTAAGAACCTTAATTTCGACCTTTTTTTTGAGCACAGTCTTTACTTTGTTAAGAATTTGTTTGGAAGGTAGAACACTACGGATAGTCATTTCAGCGCTTGCGCTATTCGCAACCACATTAGGGGCAGCACCCCCTTCAATAGTTCCAATGTTGAGAACGGATCTTCCCATAACTGGGTCCTTGCCAAAATCTAATGCACGAATTCTTTGCAGTACATCTAGCAACTTTTCGATAGCTGATTCACCTGACTGCGGGAAAGCAGAATGAGCTGCCTTACCCTTTGCTGTTATTTTAAATGTTATAATTCCTTTATGGGCGATACCCAGTTGGTTCTCTGTCGGCTCTCCAAAAATGATAAAATCAGATCCTATTTTCAATGAATTGGCCATTTTTGCACCGATGCTGTCGGTTTCTTCGCCTACAACAATCAGGAGGCCAACATCAGTCAGGCCCTCCACCTTCATCTCTTGAGCAGACCAAATCATAGCGGCCATAATGCCCTTTGCGTCACAAGCGCCTCGACCATAAATGTAGTGCTCATCCTCTGAGGCAGAAAAATGCGGTGGAACAGTATCCATGTGGGTACATAAAATAACCCTGGGTGCCGAACCAGCGGTTGCTAAAATATTTCTTCGCCTCTGATCGATTACCTGTTCCTTCAAATCAAAGTTTCGCGATTTAAGGTAGCTGCAGAGAAAATCGGCAATTTCATCCTCAAGACCCGTAACAGAAGGGATGTTTACTAATTTTTTCGTAAGCTCAAATAGGTTCATGTTAAAACTCTCAAGGCTTTTACGGCTTCAGTTTTAGCAAGCCTTCGTATCTCATGAGGAAGAATGTTAATCTGGGTTATTCTGACAACGTTATGAAAGGTGAGAAGGCAGCCCCTCGAATAATTTCCAGTCGCTGAGTTTTTGTGATTTTCATCTATTTTTTACGTAAGCTTTTTACTATAGAAATTTTTTCCTTTTGCGAAACGTCCTCTACTCTTCCTTTTACCTTTGCAGGAACACCAGCTACGACAAGACCAGGCGGTACGTCTTCCAAAACTACTGCACCGGCGGCAACAACACTTCCTTTGCCTATCTTCACTCCCTCAAGCACAACCGCATTGCCTCCTACAAATACGTTGTCTTCGATAGTCACAGACTTTTTACTGGGAGGTTCTAACACTCCAGCGATCACTGCTCCAGCGCCTATGTGGCAATTTTTGCCGATTATAGCCCTGGCACCGATTACCGCATTCATATCTACCATGGTCTTCTCTCCGATCTCAGCACCTATATTGATTACCGCTCCCATCATTACAACACAACCTTTGCCTATGCGGGCGCCCACTCTCACTATGGCTCCTGGCTCGATTCTGGCCTCAACTTTCCTTAGATCAAGAAGAGGAAGGGCTGAATAACGGGCTATGATATCAACAAAATGGCTTTTGATTTTACTTCTATTCTGTTTTACCCATCTCTCTATCAAGGGGTAATCACCTATCAGGAGCCAGAAACGTCCTTCTCCAAACGCTTGGAATCCCTGACCTTTAAAACTCCCCTGATTAAAATTGCCCTGGATGTAGACCTTGGCAGGAGTTTTCTTCTTGCTTCTTGAAATAAGTTCGGCGATCTTCTTATAATCCATTGATCTCTTCAACACCGGTATTACTTGCTTTGGTTATGATTACTTTATTTTCGACTCCCCCCTGGCTGCATATATTTTTCATTATCTCTGCAATCTCGCCTGTTTTGTCTTCTTCACATATAGCAAATATCGAGGAACCACCTCCGCTTACGTTACAGCCATAAGCTCCAGCCTCTAAAACTTTCTTTTTAATATCATCATATCTGGGTATAAATCTTGATCTCACTGGCTCTGATATATGATCTCTGTTTACAGCTTCGCCAATATCTTTCAAGTTTCCGCTTAAAATTGCGTGGATTAAAGAGGAACTATAGGAAATCTGTTCTTTTACTTTATTTAAACTGATACGATCAGGAATCGATCCTCTTGTTGTTCGCTTGGCTTTTTTTATAATGCAGATCACTATGGGAACATCCGGCACCTCTATCTTCACTACATCTATGGGGCGATAATTCTTAATTAAGACGAATCCCCCGAGCAGGCATCCAGCAACATTATCAGCATGGGCGACACCCCCAGAGGCAATCTCTCCCCGACTGGCTATTTCTATTATATCGTTGTGCCCTAAATTAGCACCAAAGAGGATGTTTAAACCATAGACACAGGCAACAGCAGAAGCTCCCGAAGTCCCCAACCCAGCGCAGGATATTATTCCTTTTCTTATTTCAACATCTACACCCTTTGAAAGATTTGTTTCTTCGAAGAAATGAGTAGCAGCCAGACCTGCTGTATTATTTTCTACTGAGATTGGTATCCCTTCATCCATCCCAACGATTTTTACATTAA
>DRHQ01000143.1 GCA_011049545.1 Candidatus Aminicenantota bacterium
ATCAGGATAGGGGCCAAAAAGATCAGGATTATAAGGAATATAATTTTGGCAGGCCCTTTGGACACAAATCCTTTGTGCCTCCTCCCATGATTTTGTTCCAAATGACTCTTCTATCTTATCGTTCACGCAACTTTCGATAGTAGGAAACTTCTTATAATCCTTTAGTCCCAGCCAAGCGTCCCAGAAGTACCGGAGCAGCATCTGTCTTCCTGGTTTGATATTAACATGGAAGCTGTATGGTTCATACCAAAATAGGACATTAAATCTTTCCTTGTTCAATCCTCTTATTATCTGGCTAAAAACTCTTGCTCCACCTCCAAATTCAACATTATCTATAACATATAGTATGTTATAATTCATATTCAACGTCCAAGCTCTTATGGCAGATATGCACTCCTTGTTGACATATATTCCTTATATCAAATGTCTTCAACGGAATCAATGGAGCTAGGCTATCATATTTATATTCTTAAATTTGGTATAAGTAAATGATTAATATTACTACCTTTATATACTGAGGTTTATTCTTAAAAGAACCGATAGAGTCAATAAAAATCTTTCCCGGAGTTTCCTCATTTTTACGTGCCAAAAGGGGGTGGATTCATGTTGAGAGTGAATAGCGTAGGTGGGTAATAGCTCTTGGTTAAGAGATCGTAAAAAACCGCAAAAGGCATCTATTGAATAAATTTCACAGGCCCTATGAGAAGTACGTTCTCAGGGCGGAAGAAAAAAATTCAAAAAGAATCTTCGTCGTCTGCCGCAGAGAAGCTGGATAAAGGACTTCTTTTTTTATTTCCGGCATACAGCTATTAAATTAGTATCTTCCCGTACATCATCCAGATAATCTATATGCTGAAGCAATATTTCATTCAGCGAGATGCCGAGTTTTCTCCTTGTAAGGAAGCTTCCAATTAAATGCCTTATCCGTCTTGGTATGATTCTTCGCAAATAAAAAGCATCGTATTTTCGAACTTTATTCATCTCATTTTCAACTGATTTAAGTGATTCACCTTTTCTGCGGCCGAAGAATTTGATCTCTCTAAAATATTTTGAAAGAAGTTTGTCGAATTCATCTTTTGTGTATTCGCGAATATGATATATATTTTCAGGTATGAAGGCTTTGCCTTTGCCCTGCGGGGTGAATATTATAAGAGTCCCTTTTTTCTTTAGAACCCGGGAGATTTCCTCAAGAAAGAGTTCATCATTCGGAACATGTTCTATTGTGTCTTGGGATATAACATGATCAAAAGAATTATCTGGAAGGCTTAAAGACTCGGAGTTCATAACTAAATATTCAAGATTTTCTTCTTTGAAATTCTTCCTGCTGTATTCTATGGCTTCCTCTGAAATATCTATTCCTATAACCTTCTTTGCCTTCTTAGCAAGGAATGAAGAGCCATAGCCTGTTCCGCAGGCGTTATCAAGCACAACTTTGTCGCTTAGATCGCCCATCTGAAGAGAGCCCCAATGGTAACCGGAAAGGTTTACCTTATGTTGGGTATCTGTTTTGTATGGTTTGCGACGTTCGCACATATCAATATTATGTTATATAAAACGAGTAGCCACTTAATTTGACAAAATGCCTCGCTAGCCAGTCACTTAAAGGACATGGCACGGGATACATAGTTGATCCATCATAACTTAAAACCGTCCAATTTTTCCAAAGTCTTAATATTATCAACAATTCACTGTACACAAAATCCCTGATGTGAGAAGAGTCTAAATCTAATCACATAGGCTGCTTGCCGAAAATCTGAGTTTTAAAAATTCATTTTTACGCTTATTTCTCTGTCTTACTTTTTATTCCGGGTACCCACTAAATATAATTCAACCTTCATCTCGCCCAACAATTTTACCATCCTTATACTTTAACCTATATTTTGGGCTTTCAAGATAAGGCTTCAATAGATCAGGATAGGGGCCAAAAAGATCAGGATTATAAGGAATATAATTTTGGCAGGCCCTTTGGACACAA
>DRHQ01000144.1 GCA_011049545.1 Candidatus Aminicenantota bacterium
CTCCATCTCCTTTTGTAGTACCTTCGTTATTGCCGATGTCAAGGTCGTCTTACCATGATCTACATGCCCTATCGTCCCTATGTTTAAATGCGGTTTCGTCCTCTCAAACTTTGCCTTTGCCATTCCCTTTACCTCCTATTCTTTGGTTTTGCCAACCTAATATATTTTCCATGTATTTTATAATATTTTTTGTTCATTTTTCTCTTTTTATTTATTTAATATTTCACCTATGAGCCGGAACTCTTCCTTCCATCTTGGCGATTATTTCCTCCATAATCGGGGTAGGAATCGTACCATATCGAAAAAACTCCATGGAAAACACTCCTCTTCCCTGAGTCAAGGTTCTAAGAATTGTCGCATATCCAAACATCTCTTCAAGAGGAACAAGAGCCTTCAGCACTCTCGAACCCTTTCTCATATCCATTTCCTCTATTTTGCCTCGTCGCGAATTGATGCCTCCAACTATATCTCCCAGGTATTCATCTGAAGCAACAACTTCCACGCTCATGATGGGTTCAAGAAGAATAGGTTTCGCTTTAGACATAGCATCTTTAAAAGCTAGAGAACCAGCAATTTTAAAAGCAATAGATGACGAATCAACTTCATGATAAGAACCATCGATTATCGTGACTTTAACATCGGTAACCGGAAGACCAGCTATAACTCCGGTTTCCACTGCTTCCTTGATGCCTTTTATTACATAAGGAATGAATTCCCTGGGAATAACTCCACTTCTCGTATCATCAACGAATTCTAATCCTAATCCTCTTCTTAAGGGCTCAACTATAATCTTGCAGTGTCCATACTGCCCTCGGCCACCTGTCTGCCGCACATATTTACCCTCTCCTTCAGAAAGAGCTGTAATCGTCTCTTTATAGGCAACTTGAGGTCTTCCCAAATTCGCGCTCACTCCAAATTCTCTCTCCATCCGGTCCATCAGGACTTCCAAATGGAGCTCCCCCATTCCATAAACAAGAGTTTGTCCAGTCATGGGATCCTGCTTGATCTTGAACGTGGGATCTTCTTTTTTGAGCTTCGCCAGGGATTCAGCTAATTTGGAATGTTCTCTTTTTAATTTCGGCTCTATATAAGCTGATATAACCGGCTCAGGAAATTTTATCTGCTCAAGGATAAGGGGATGATTCCTTAAACAAAGGCTATCCCCGGTGGAAAAATTTTTCATAGCGCCCAGGGCAACTATGTCCCCTGTATAAGCTTCTTTAATATCCTTTCTTTTATTAGAGTGCATTTCTAAAATGCGAGCGACTCGCCCCTCTTCCCCCTTTGTCGCATTGTATACTGAAGAACCTACCTTCATCTTACCTGAATAAACTCTAATAAAAGAAAGAGAGCCGATATGAGGATCATTCGTTATTTTAAACACTAAAGCTGAAAAAGGTTCATCATCTGAGGCTTTTCTTGTTTCAACATTATTAGTACGAGGATGATGGCCCTGGATAGGAGGAATATCCACGGGCGAAGGCAAGTAATCAATAACAGCATTCAATAAGGATTGAATGCCCTTATTCTTGAACGAAGCTCCAAAGATGACAGGAACAAGATCGAGAGAATTTGTCGCCTTTCTGATAACTTGCTTTATCTCTTCGGGGGGTATCTCGGATCCATCCAAATATTTCTCCATCAGGAGATCATCCATATCACTAAGCTGCTCTATCATTTCGTTCCTTTTTTCTTGGGCCTCATCTTTATATTCATCTGAAATGTTCTTCACCTCAAATTTTGTGCCCAATAAATCATCCCCCCAGTCTATTTCTTTCATCTCGACGATGTCAATCACTCCTCTGAATTTCTCTTCTCTTCCTAAGGGAATCTGAATGACTAAGGGATTAGCGGCGATCCGGGTTCTCAATTGTTCTATAGCTTTTTCAGGATCAGCACCAACTCTGTCCATCTTGTTAATGTAAACAAGTCGAGGCACCTTGTATCTATCAGCTTGACGCCACACCGTCTCTGATTGAGGTTCTACTCCACCCACTCCGCAAAGGATGACAACCGCACCGTCGAGAACCCTTAGTGAACGCTCGACTTCGGCCGTAAAATCAACATGTCCAGGGGTATCAATTATGTTGATTCGGTGGTTTTCCCAGTAACAGGTAGTAGCAGCTGAAGTGATAGTTATTCCACGCTCCTGCTCAAGAGCCATCCAATCCATAACAGCTGTGCCCTCATCAACCTCTCCCATTTTGTAAGTAATGCCTGTAAAGAAAAGGATACGCTCTGTTGTGGTAGTCTTCCCCGCATCTATATGGGCCATGATCCCAATGTTCCTGACCTTTCTGAGTGGATACCTTTGTGTCAATTCTACACTCCATTTTAATTTTAGGTAAATTCTCTTTTTTTATATTGGAGACTACCATCTATAATGAGCAAAAGCTCTATTTGATTCAGCCATTTTATGGATATCTTCTTTTTTCTTTACCGCTCCACCACGATTGTTCATGGCATCCATGATTTCAGCTGAAAGTTTTTCTTCCATGCTCTTCCCCGCCCTATCTCGTGCATACTTGATCAACCATCTTACCGCCAGAGAGGTGGATCGGTTTAAAGGCACTTCTATCGGAACTTGATAAGTCGCTCCTCCTACTCTTCTGGATTTTGTCTCAAGCACGGGCCTCACATTCTCCACAGCTTTCTCGAACATTTTAAGGGGATCTTCCTTAGCCTTCTGCTTCATTCTTTCCATAGCTGTATATACTATTTTTTGAGCCGTATTCTTTTTTCCTTTCTTTAGTATATTATTCACGAATATGGAGATAATAGTACTATTATAAAAATGGTCTGGCTGAGGTTTTCTCTTCTTTACCGTGCCTCTTCGGGGCATACCTAACTCCTTCTCTTAAGAAACCTTCTTTTCTTTAGGCCTTCTACTTCCGTATTTGGACCTTCCTTGCATCCGGTCCTCCACTCCTTCACAATCCAGAGATCCACGAATCACATGGTAGCGGACTCCAGGTAAATCTTTAACTTTTCCTCCTCGTATGATAACGATAGAATGTTCTTGAAGATTATGGCCTACTCCTGGAATATAACCTGTTACCTCTATATTATTGGTTAGTCTAATTCGAGCCACTTTTCTCATAGCTGAATTAGGCTTTTTTGGTGTTGTGGTAAAAACTCGAGTACACACACCTCTCTTTTGAGGACACCTCTCTAAAGCTGGAGATTTACTTTTATATTTTTTTGGCGTCCTGCCTTTTCTTATCAATTGATTAGCAGTTGGCAATAAACTTACTCCTCTAAAATGAGTTAATTTTTGTTCATTCCAAAGAAAAAAATCCCTAGGAACGAACTTGGCGATAATAGCAGAACCAGGTTGCTATGTCAAGGTTTTTGATACAGTTACGTCAAAATCTTACTCTGAATTTGAAGGTCTATTTTTTTCTCAATTTCCTCTTCTTTTTCTTCCTTCAATTCCACATTTCGATAAAATTTATAACCTGTTCCAGCTGGGATAAGCCTTCCCATTATTATATTCTCTTTCAATCGCCTCAGATGGTCCACTTTGCCATAAAGAGCTGCCTCTGTGAGCACTCGAGTCGTCTCTTGAAAGGAAGCAGCAGATATGAAACTTTCTGTGCTCAATGCACTTTTGGTAATTCCCAGAAGGAGGGGCCTTGCTTTTGCTGGCTTTCCGCCTTTTTTCATGACTTTTTCGTTCTCTTCCTGAAAAATAAATTTATCTACCTGTTCATCGACTAAAAACTCTGTATCTCCGAATTCCTCAACCTTTACCCACCGCAGCATCTGACGGATGATGATTTCAATATGCTTATCATTGATGGACACTCCTTGGAGCCTGTAAACTGCCTGAATCTCTCGTACAAGATACTCCGCCAATTCCTTTTCTCCAAGGACTTTCAAGATATCATGAGGATTCACAGGACCATCCATCAAGGGAGTTCCTGCTTTAACCCTCTCTCCCTCACCCCCGCTCAAATGGGCTCCCTTTGGAATGAAGTATTCCTTTTCTCCAACTCGCTCATTCTTAACGATCAGTTTCCTTTGGCCTCTAACAAGACCTCGATATTCCACAATTCCATCTATTTCGGAAATAACTGCAGGCTGCTTAGGCTTCCGGGCTTCAAAAAGCTCCTCTGCTCGAGGCAAACCTCCAGTGATATCCTTGGTTCGAGCTACTTCTCGCGGTATCTTTGCCAGAACCTCTCCCGCATATATTTTATCCTCGTCCTTAATCTCCAGATTTGCTCCAGAAGGAAGGAAATATTTCTTGAGCACTATAGGTCTATTTTTTTCATCTCTCTTTCTTGCAGCAATGATTTCGATCCGAGGCTGCATTTTTTCATCTTTCGGCTCAGTAATAACTCGGCTGACCAACCCTGTAAACTCATCCTGTATCTCTTCCATGGTAACTCCAATAGCTACATCATGGAAGCGCACAACTCCTGTCTCCTCAGTCAGGATGTATGTGTTAAACGGGTCCCACTCAGCAAACTCTTGCCGGGCCTTCACCTCTTCTCCATCATTAACTAGTATCTTAGCACCGTAGGGAACCTGATAATGCTCAATCTCTCTTCCCCGATGGTCAAGGATGACCATGTTTGCATTTCTGTTTACAACGATTAAAGACTTTTCCTTATTAATTACGGATTTAAGATTGTTAAATCTCACAAACCCATCATTTTTTGTTTCAAGTTTGGACCTCTCCGCCCCTCTCATCGCAATTCCACCAATATGAAATGTTCTCATTGTCAGCTGGGTGCCAGGCTCTCCGATAGATTGAGCAGCAATAATCCCTGCTGCCTCTCCGAGTTCAACAAGTGCACCAGTTGACAGGTTACGACCATAGCAAAGCTTGCACACTCCTTTCTTAGATTCACAGGTCAGGAGAGAGCGGATTTTCACTTTTTCAATACCCTGCTCCTGAAACATCTGAGCAATCTCCTCTGTAATCTCTTCACTCATATCTACAATTTTCTCATTTGTATCAGGATGCAGAACTCTCTCTAAAGAGATTCTGCCCACGATTCTATCCACAAAAGGCTCAATAAGTTCTCCATTCTCGACAATGGCGCTGACATTTATTCCTTTCAGAGTGCCGCAATCATGCTCATCAATAATAACTTCCTGGGAAACATCCACCAGCTTTCGGGTTAGATAACCAGAATTTGCAGTCTTCAAAGCTGTATCAGCCAAACCTTTACGCGCTCCATGAGTAGAGATAAAATACTGCAGAACGTTCAGCCCCTCTCGCAAATTTGAAACAATCGGAGTTTCGATAATCTCACCTGAGGGTTTACTCATCAAACCTCTCATTCCAGAGAGCTGTCGAATCTGTTGTTTGTTTCCTCTTGACCCAGAATCAGCCATGACAAACAGAGAATTCAAATCCTTCCCTTCAAAGCTTACCTTTCGCATTTCCTCAATCATCGCATTGGATACTTTGTCCGTAACAGCACCCCATATTTCCACGGCCCGATTAAACCTTTCTCCAGCTGAAATTGTGCCTTCTCGATAGAGATTCTCGATCTTTTGGACTTCCGTCTCTGCTTTTTTTACTAATTCAGGTTTTTCTCGCGGAATAATAAAATCATCTATCCCCAGAGAAAATCCTGCAAATGTCGCATGATTAAAACCTAATTCCTTAATCTTGTCCAACATATCAATGGTAGGTTCAAGGCCCACCTTCAAATAGGCGTAAAAAACTAAACTCTCCAGCCCTTTCTTTTTTAGCATGCCGTTAATAAAAGGCATTCCCTGGGGAAGAATACTGTTGAATATTATCCTTCCAGGAGTTGTCTCGATAAGTTCCTTACGCATTTCAGTGATAGGACAAGTCTTAACTGCCTGATCATCATAATAAGTTGATAAATTCATGAAGGAGCCATTAAAGCGTAATTTTATTCGTGCATGAAGGCTAACCTTTTTATTTTCAAGGGCTAATAAAACATTATCCTCAGAAGCAAAAATGCGTCCTTCTCCTTCCATTTCCTTTTTTTCTAAGGTCAGATAATAACAGCCTAAAACCATATCCTGACTAGGGATGGCAAGAGGTCTGCCGTGAGATGGAGAGAGAATATTTTGTGTGGAAAGCATCAGTGTTTGAGTCTCAACCTGGGCCTCAACGGAAAGAGGGACGTGAACAGCCATCTGATCTCCATCAAAATCAGCATTAAATGCAGCACAGACTAAAGGATGAATCTGGATAGCTTTTCCTTCGATTAAAATTGGTTCAAACGCCTGGATTCCCAAGCGATGAAGAGTGGGTGCTCGATTCAACAGTATAGGATGCTCTTTAACTACCTCTTCCAGAAAATCCCATACCTCAGGCCTTTCTTGCTCATGCCATTCTCTAGCAACCTTTACACTTGGAACCAATCCTTCTTTCTCTAACTTATGAAAAATGAAAGGCTTAAATAATTCCAGCGCCATTTTTTTGGGCAACCCACACTGATTCAATTTGAGTTCTGGCCCAACAACGATAACAGATCTTCCCGAATAATCGACTCGCTTCCCAAGAAGGTTCTGGCGAAATCTTCCCTGCTTTCCTCTCAGTGCTTCGCTTAAAGATTTTAGGGGCCTCCGATTGGCTCCAAGATGCACTCTGCCTCTTTTCCCGTTATCAAAGAGCGCATCAACAGCTTCTTGAAGCATTCTCTTTTCGTTCCGAATGATAAGTTCTGGTGCTTTTAGTTCGATCAGTTTTTTCAAGCGGTTGTTTCGATTTATTACCCTTCTGTAAAGGTCATTCAAATCAGAAGTGGCAAAACGCCCCCCATCCAGCCGGACTAACGGCCTCAGATCAGGAGGGATGACAGGAATGATATCCAGAATCATCCATTCAGGACGATTACCTGACATTTTGAGAGCCTTAAAAACTCTTAATCTCTTTGCATATCGAAGCTTTCGCTGTTGAGAAGCATCTTTTTTCATAAGCTGCCTTAAGTCCTCGGCTTCTTTGTTGATATTTATTCTATCAAGAAGCAGTTTAACAGCTTCAGCTCCAAGGGAAACCTTGAAGTCGTCTCCGTATTTCTCTTTGGCTTCTTTATATTCCTCTTCAGTAAGAAGTTGCTTTTCTTTGAGGGGAGTGTCTCCTGGATCAATCACAATATGGGATTCAAAGTAAAGAACCTTCTCTAAATCTTTAAGGGTAAGGTCTAACACAAGACCGATTCGGGATGGTGTCCCTTTGAAAAACCAGATATGGGCCACTGGAGAAGCCAATTGAATATTGCCCATGCGCTCTCGTCGAACTTTTGATTTGGTGACCTCCACTCCGCATCTCTCGCAAATAATGCCTCTGTATTTCATCCTCTTGTATTTCCCGCAGAGGCATTCGTAATCATTTATAGGGCCAAAAATCTTTGCACAAAAAAGTCCGTCCTTCTCTGGCTTGAACGTCCTGTAATTGATTGTCTCAGGCTTGGTCACTTCTCCCCACGACCAACTTTTTATTTTTTCAGGAGAGGCAATACTGATTCTGACTCGGTCAAAATCGACCCTGGGCTTTCCCCCTATAGACTGTCTAGCATCCATTATTCATCTCCTTTTAGGATTTGGGGGACATCAATTCCCCAGGGCAATATCTCTTCTTTTTCTTCTTCTTTCTCCAATTCCACATTTAGACAGAGGCTCTGCAGCTCTCGAATGAGAACGTTCACCGATTCGGGAAGCCCTGGAGTAAAGTCCAGATCTCCTTTGACTATAGCTTCGTATATCTTGGCTCTTCCTTCCACATCATCTGACTTAGCTGTTAAAAGTTCCTGAAGTGTGAAAGCCGCCCCATAAGCTTCCAAAGCCCACACTTCCATCTCTCCAAAACGCTGTCCGCCGAATTGAGCTTTACCTCCTAAGGGCTGCTGGGTAATCAGAGAATATGGGCCAGTAGAGCGGGCATGAATTTTGTCGTCAACAAGATGATAAAGCTTCATGATGTAAACATAACCTATGGTTATCTCCTGGTCGAATAATTCACCTGTTATGCCATCATAAAGGGGAAGCTTTCCTGATTTAGGCAGATTTGCTTTTTTGAAAAGGCCTTTTATTTCCTGCTCTGAAATTCCATCAAATACTGGTGTGGAAATCCAAAGGCCAAGCTCTTTAGCGGCCCAACCCAGATGAGCTTCTAATATCTGTCCAACATTCATTCTCGATGGCACTCCCAGGGGATTTAAGACAATTTCTACTGGAGTTCCGTTAGGTAGGCGAGGCATATCTTCTTCAGGAACTATTTTAGCAATGATTCCTTTGTTTCCGTGGCGACCGGAAACTTTATCCCCAACAGATAGCTTTCTTTTCATTGATACATATACTTTAATAGCTTGAATCACTCCCGGAGCTAGCTCATCACCCTTTTTAAGGCTATCAACTTTTTCTTTAAATATGAATCTGAGAGCTTCAATCTGGCGCTTAACCTTTTTCTCAATATCCTTTATTTTTTTATCTCGGGCTGAATTCCCTTTTAGTTTCAATTTAAAGATGACTTCAGGTTCCAGTTTATTCAATATTTTTTCGTCTAATTTCTCTCCCTTTTTTAAGACAAGATCCCCAACCGCCAGATCCTTCTCAATCTTTTCTCCCTTGATGACAACCTTTGTCCTCCTTAATCTTTCTCCTTCGAGAATAGTTATTTCATCCTCTAAGTTTCTCTTCATTTTGGCTACTTCTTCTTTTTCGATCGCTTTAGCCCGAGCTCCCTTCTCAATGCCCCGTCGAGAAAAAATCCTCACATCGATGACAGTGCCTTCTATCCCGGGAGAACAATAAAGCGAAGCATCTTTGACATCTAGAGCTTTCTCTCCAAATATTGCTTTAAGAAGCTTCTCTTCGGGAGATAACTGGGTTTCTCCTTTAGGCGCAACTTTCCCGACTAATATATCTCCAGATTTCACAAGAGCTCCTGTCCTCACTATTCCATTTTCGTTTAAATTACTAAGAAGCTCTTCGGCAACGTTGGGAATATCACGAGTTATTTCTTCTGGACCTAATTTCGTATCTCGGGCTTCTATGGTCTCCTCGACAATATGAATAGAAGTGAAGATGTCTTCTTTAATTAATTTCTCGCTGACAACGATGGCATCTTCAAAGTTATAGCCTCTCCAAGGCATAAACGCGCATAAAACATTGCGACCAAGGGCTAATTCGCCCATATCTGTACAGGAACTATCCGCAAGGATTTGACCTTTCATGACTCTATCTCCTTTTCTGATAATAGGTCGATGATTAACACAGGTATTCTGGTTTGTTCTTAAAAATTTTATTAGGAGATAAAGGTCTGTTCCCAATTCGTATTCCTTAGCGCCTTCCTTTTCATCTACACGAACCAAAATCCTTTCCGCATCAACAAACTCAACAACTCCCGTCCGCTTACAAGTGATGACATCTTTTGATCCCTTCGCTATAAGGTGTTCCATCCCCGTGCCAACAAAAGGCGCCTCTGGCCTAAGGAGAGGAACAGCTTGTCTCTGCATGTTTGAACCCATAAGAGCACGGTTAGCGTCATCATGTTCTAAAAAAGGGATCAGAGAAGTAGAAAGGGAAACTAGCTGCTTAGGAGAAACATCCATATAGTTTATTTGGTTACGTGGTATAAATTTAAAATTACCTGCTTGTCTTGCACTTATATTTTCATCGATAAAATTTCCTTTCTCATCAACCGGAGCGTTGGCTTGTGCGATGTTGTATTGCTCCTCTTCCCAGGCTGTCAAATAAAAACAACAGGGCTCTATTACAGGTAATTGCTTTCTTTTCCCATCTTTTGTTTTTCCAACATTTTTTAGAAGCTTGTCTTTCTCGACAATTTCTCCGACTTTATGAGAGCTCGCTCCAGGATGAAGAATTTTCACATAGTCTATTACCTTCCCGTTTTTGACTTTTCGGTAAGGAGTTTCGATAAAACCAAAGTCATTCACCCGAGCATAACAACTCAAAGAAGAAATCAGACCAATATTGGGTCCCTCTGGTGTTTCAATGGGACAGATCCGTCCATAGTGGGAGGACTGAATATCTCTCACTTCAAACCCTGCCCTTTCTCGGCTCAATCCTCCTGGCCCCAAAGCACTCAATCGTCTCTTGTGGGTAACTTCTGCTAGACTATTTATTTGATCCATGAATTGAGAAAGCTGTGAACTTCCATAAAATTCTTTCAAAGCAGCAATAACAGGCTTCGAATTGATAAGATCTTGGGGCATAGCTGAAGGCAAATCTGAAGACACGGTCATCTTCTCTTTTATGGTCCTTTCCATTCGAGTCAATCCGATGCGAAAAGCATTCTCTACAAGCTCTCCTACCGAACGAACACGGCGATTTCCTAAATGATCAATATCATCCAAACTCCCTTCCCCGCCACGGAGACGAAGCAGATATTTGATCACTTCAACAAAATCTAAGGGAGATAAAGTTTTCTCTTCTAAGGAACGATCCATAGATAATTTGATATTCATCTTCAGGCGGCCGATCCGAGAGAAATTGTATCTCTTGTCGTTGAAGAACAGATTTGTGAACATATTGTGAGCGCTTTCCATCGTGTGAGGTTCGCCAGGTCGGAGCTTTCTGTAGATCTCAGCTAGTGCCTGATTTGTATCTTTGTTTGAATCTTTTTTCAATGTGTTAACAATGATATCGTCGAATTTATCCTTTTCCGGGAAAAATATTTCAAAAGGCTCTTTGAGATTTCTTAGCTCCTCCAGTTGATCCTCACTGATTTCTTCCTTAGCCTTAACCAATTCATTTATGGATGAAAGCGAAAACGCTCCTTTAAATTCTTTTCCAAGCAAGGCAATTTTCTTGATTTTACATTCTTTTAACTTTTGGTACTGCTCGCTGTTGATCTTTCCTTTGCTCTGAATCAGCGCTTTCTTAGACTTTGGATCAACAACGTTTTCCCCAGCTATCTTGCCAACGAGATTCTCGTTAAGCTCCCAGTAGAGTTTGCCTCCTTCTGGGAAAATTTTATAAACCTCATAAAAAAGACGCAGAATTGCCTCATCTGATCCAAATCCCAAAGCTCTCAAAAAAACTGACACCAAGAACTTCTTTTTTCGATCCAAGCGGACAAACAAGACATTCTTGCTGTCATACTCGAACTCAACCCATGCTCCTCTGTAAGGAATGATTTTCCCAATATAAAATCCTTTTCCCTCTCCCTGCCTGAAAAAAACTCCAGGAGATCTCTGGAGCTGACTAACAACAACTCTTTCTATGCCGTTAAAAATAAAGGTTCCTTTTTCCGTCATCAAAGGAATCTCACCGAAATAGACTTCCTGTTCTTTGATATGCCTCAACTTTTTTGTTTTAGTCTCAGGGTCCTTATCCCAGGAGATTAATCTTATTTTCAGCCTGAGTGGAACAGCATAAGTATAGCCCTTCTGGAGACATTCCGTAGGCTTGTATTTCATTTTCAGGCCAACCTTATCTCCACAGTAATCGCAGTCCTGAATTTCTATTTTCTTCATTGCGCCGCAGTAGGGACAAATCTCCTGTTCAGTGAGTTCTACATCTGCAGGGAGAAGAGTTCCGCACCCATTGCATCGACCTCTAGAGTTTTCGACCCCTTTCAGACGGCCACACTTACATTCCCAGTCGCCGATAGAATAGCTGATAAAATCCAGTTGAGTCGTCTCTTTAAAGTCAGAAACAGGAAAGGAATCCTTAAAAGCAGCTTGCAATCCACTGTCTTTTCTCTCTTCAGGCAATAATTCCATCTGAAGAAATTCTGCATAGGATAGTTTCTGGATAGCCAGCAGATCGGGTATAGGAAAGGCCGTTTTAAGCTTTGAGAAATCGACTCTTTCACGATAAATGTTTTCTAATTCTTTACTCATGTTCCTTCTCTTAGAAAAGTTTTCAAAAGATATGCTTTACTATTTGGTGTTGCCCCAAAGTTTCTCTACCCTGTGTCATTGACAGCGACCATAGGGAGCGCGGCAATCTCAAATTTTCATGAGACTGCTTCATTTTACTCGCAACGGAGGATTGCTTCGCCCCTGCAGGGCTCGCAATGACAATAAGAAATACAACTTTAGGACAATGCCTATGATTTTAATTAAATTCATAATTTTGGTTTACTCTAATTCTATCCCTGCTCCCTCCGCTTCAAATTTCGCCTTCATCTCTTCAGCCTCTTCTTTGGAAAGGCCCTCTTTCACAGCCTTGGGGGCGTTATCAACTAAATCTTTGGCTTCTTTCAATCCAAGACTCGTCACTTCTCTTACAGCTTTAATGACATTAATCTTTCTGTCACCCACGCTCTTTAAGATTACAGCAAATTCTGTTTTCTCTTCTTCAGCCTTAGCCTCTCCTTGAGGACCACCTCCACCTGGAGCTGCCATAGGTGCAGCAGCTGCCATTGCGCTCACTCCATACCTTTCTTCAAATTCCTTGATATAATCAGCGAGTTCCAAAACCGTTAAGTTATCCAAGTGGACGAAAAATTGTTCCTTTGTTAATTTTGTTTTCTCTTGTTTTCCCTTTGTCGTCTCACTAGCTTCGTTTGTTTGTGCTTTAGGCATTTTTTACCTCCAACCTTATTTTTTTGTTTTTAATTGACTCAACAACCTGCCTAAACTATTTAATGGGGCCTGCCAAGTCCATAATAACTTTATTAATGGTAATGCCATTAAATTGCCAACTTTGGCTATTAAATCCTCACGGGAGCTCAGGGCTGCAACTTCAGTGAATCTCTCAGAAGAAAGAAATTGTCCTTCCAGCATGCCTGCCTTTACAGACAAAACCTTGTTTTTGTCTGAAAAATCCTTGATTAGGCGAGCTAAACCCACAGGATTTTGAGAAGCAAAAGCAATAGCTGTGGAACCCTGGAAGAATGTTTTCAAATTTTCAGGGAAATCTTCTTTTAAAGCTCTCAGGGCGAGACGGTTTTTAACAACCCTAAAGGAATAGGAATTATCTCGAAAAATCCTTCTCAGCTCAACAGCCTGAGTAACAGACATTTTTATAAAATCGACCAAATAAAAAGAGTCATGCTTTTCGAAAGAATCACTCAACTCTTTGACTTGTTTTTCTTTATCCTCCCTATTCACCTTATCTCTCCTGTAACTCTAAAACTCCCTCTGAGAGCCTGATTGATGGACCCATGGTTGACGAAACATGAATGCTTCTTACATATTTTCCTTTTGCAGCAGGCGGTTTTGCCTGAACAATTGCCTGGATAAAAGATTTGATGTTATCCACAAGCTTCGAATCAGAGAAAGATACCTTACCCACTGGGGAATGAATAATGGCAGTCTTATCCACTCTGAATTCCACCCGACCAGTTTTGATTTCTTCAACAGCCCTTTTTATATCAAAAGTCACGGTTCCAGACTTTGGGTTGGGCATTAGTCCCTTTGCCCCCAGAACACGGCCCAATTTTCCGACATTCCTCATCACATCCGGTGTAGCAATAACAGCATCAAAGTCAATCCATCCTTTTGATATCTTTTCAATTATTTCTTCCCCTCCGACATAATCAGCTCCTGCATCCTCAGCTTCTTTAATTTTTTCTCCAGAGCCAATCACGCATATCTTCTTCTTTTTCCCTGTGCCGTGGGGAAGAGAAACTGTTCCTCTCACCATCTGATCAGAATGCTTTGGATCAACTCCCATACGAAGGGAGAGATCCACAGATTCATCAAACTTGACAAAACTGAGTTTCTTAATAAGGCTTACGGCTTCTTCCAGGGAGTATTCTTCTTTTTCTTTTAATTCCCTTGCTTTAATATATTTTTTTCCTCTTTTAGCCACTAATAATCTCCAATCCCATATTTTTTGCTGTGCCTTCAATAATTTTTTTTGCGGCATCTATGCTGTAAGCATTCAAATCAGGCATCTTTACCTTTGCTATCTCCTCAATCTGTTTTTCAGTAACTTTACCAACTTTTTCTTTGTTTGGTTCTCCAGATCCTTTTGCTATCCCAGCTGCTCTCTTCAATAGATAGGAAGCTGGAGGGGTTTTCATGATGAAATTGAAACTTCTATCCTTAAAAACGCTTAAAATTACAGGAATAACAGTTCCTTCCTCCATCTTGCTAGTTTTTTCATTGAATTGACGGACAAAGTCCATGATGTTTACGTTATGTTGACCAAGTGCTGGACCCACAGGCGGAGCTGGGCTTGCTTGGCCTGCTTCTATCTGCAGCTTAATTGTAGCTATTATCTCTTTTGGCATGCTTCCTCCTAAATTTTCTCCACTTGTAAGAATTCTAGCTCTACTGGAGTAGATCGACCGAAAATTGTAACCAATACTTTTAGAGTGTTTCTTTCATTATTCACTTCTTCTACTATGCCGTTAAAATTGAAAAAAGGCCCATCAATGATCCGGACAGCCTCTCCTTTTTCGAAAGAATGCTTTGGTTTCGGTTTTTCAGAGGTTGTCTCCATATGTTCCACTATCTGGCTGACTTCTTCCTTACTTAAGGGCGAAGGACTTTTCCCTGCTCCTACAAAACCAGTCACTTTTGGCGTCTCGCGAATTATATGCCAGTTTTCATCTGTCATCGACATTTCGATCAAGATATAACCAGGGTAAGACCTTTTTGTGGAAACGACTTTTTTTCCTCCTTTGATTTCAACAACGCCCTCCGTGGGGATAATGATCTGACCAATCTGATCCTCTATATTCAGCTCAATACACCTCTGGTGAATAGACTCAGCCACATATTTTTCAAATCCAGAATAAGTATGAACTACATACCAGTTTTTGCTCATTTTCTCACTCAATCTAGCCAAATAATCCTCTTACATAATTAAGAATCCAAGAAAAAATAAGGTCCATACAATAAAGATAAACTCCAAAGAAAACAGTTGTAAGAATAACGACGACAGTTGTGCTCTGAACCTCATTTCTAGAAGGCCATGTCACTTTTTTCAACTCGGCCTTGACTTCTCTGAAAAAAGAGAAAATGCGTCTATACCATTTTACCTTTTTATTCATTCTCTAATCTTTATCATAGAAACACACAGATGACACTTTTTGCGATGTTTCGATATTTTCCTTTTAATTATAGCTTGTATTATTATGGGCAGGTGAGGCAGGACTCGAACCCGCAACCTTCGGTTTTGGAGACCGACGCTCTAACCAATTGAGCTACTCACCTCTCTCTTTAACGCCTACTTTAAGCTCCGTTCACCTCACCGACTCTGCTTCAATAATTTAAATTACTTTTTTCTTGCTCCTTATTCTCTACAGTTATCTTATTTCCTTATGTAGAGTATGTTTCTGGCAGAATTTACAATACTTTTTCTGCTCAATCTTTTCTTTTTGTATCTTTTTATTCCGGGTAGTTGTGTAATTCCTCCGTTTGCATTCAGGACACTGTAAGGATACAATTTCTCTCATCGCATTCCTGCTTTTCTAGCATATTTCAAATATGGATTTGATAAATCAAATCCCTATAACCAGCAACTCCTTTCTTTCTTATTCATAATCCTTACCTATTTATGAAGGTGGGCTTGATAAATCAAGCTCCTACATACTTATTCTAAGATATCAGTAACCGAGCCTGCTCCTACTGTCCGGCTTCCCTCTCTTATCGCAAACCTCAATCCCTTCTCCATGGCCACATCCGCTATCAATTCTATCTCCAAATTCACATTATCACCTGGCATCACC
>DRHQ01000145.1 GCA_011049545.1 Candidatus Aminicenantota bacterium
CTCCATCTCCTTTTGTAGTACCTTCGTTATTGCCGATGTCAAGGTCGTCTTACCATGATCTACATGCCCTATCGTCCCTATGTTTAAATGCGGTTTCGTCCTCTCAAACTTTGCCTTTGCCATTCCCTTTACCTCCTATTCTTTGCTCAATAACGATTTAATATCTGCCAAGCCCACGACCAGAGTTGAACTGGTGACCCCGTCCTTACCAAGGACGTGCTCTACCAACTGAGCTACGTGGGCACCGACTCCGCAAAGATAGCGGGAAACGGGATTCGAACCCGCGACCATCGGCTTGGAAGGCCGACGCTCTACCACTGAGCTATTCCCGCTCAAAGTGGGCAGGGAAGGATTCGAACCTCCGTAGCGTTGCCGCAGCGGGTTTACAGCCCGCCCCATTTGACCACTTTGGTACCTGCCCAAAGCTGATCAAGCTACCGAGCTCCAATATCATCCAGTTCATAAAAAATTAATATATCTCTATTTGTGAAAATTGGATATTTGCCCAATAACTTTATCACTCAATTAAAAGCCAGCGAGAGGATTCGAACCCCCGACCCGCTGATTACAAATCAGCTGCTCTACCAACTGAGCTACGCTGGCGCAATCTTCCCTCTGCAGGCTCCTAAATTGTTGCTTTATATGGAGTAATTGAATAATAGAAAGGATTCTTCCTTTGAAACCTATACTTCCTCTCTTTGACCTGCTCGGACCTCTCCTTGAAACTCTCTTAAAAAAATGTATAAATTTACTTACCGGATGCTATACCAATTTATGCTTTTTGTCAAGAGAGGAATGCATCTTTTTTTTCCATGATTGGAGACTAATAAGGGGACGAGAAAAAGGGAGAAAAAGGGGACAGGCTACTTTTTCTAAAAAGAAGAGGACTGTTACTCCTTCTGGATAGTTCATACAGAAAAAGTAGCCTGTCCCCTTTTTTTATTTAAAAGAATTCAAAGGTCTTTTTTAATTTTCTTTCGTTGTCGATCTCTCTGACTTCTTGCCCTATCCAGGTTATCCCTCAGACCTCTGTAAAAATTGCAGGCAAACATCAGATATTTTGCCTGCTGAATCAAAGTCAGGTTCTCCTCCATACGGGCATCCAGCTCTTCATCCTTTTTCTTGATTAGATTTCTTAACTCTTTTATTTTATTAATTTTGTTTTTGAGATCACCCTGGTCCGGTTCTTCTTCTTTCAAAATCAATCTAAGTTCTTTTACCTGTTTCCCGACCTGTTTGTATATCTCGCTTTTTTCCTTTTCGATGCGGGATACAATTGGAAAAACCTTTGCAGTCTGCTCCTCGGTAAGCTCAAGGACACGGGTCATTCTTAATAACCATAGTGTTCTCATATTCTCCCTTGTTCTCCTTCTATTCCGGGGCTGATCATCTTGTATAGCAGCTGATAAGATTGAACTCAGAAGAAGCAAACAAATTAGAATTGAAAGAATATTTCTTATTTTCATAGAAGTCCTCCTATAATTTATTGTCTTTCTTTATTTCAGATTCAAGATATCTCATCTCCTCTTCTGTTAGATTTTCCCAGAGAATAAGATTCTCATGAAAATCAGGGCACTCACCCCACCCTGAATCTCCAAGGAGCTCACCTAAAGAAGCCAAGATGACTGAATTGAATAACTCCTCCAACTCAGGGTCACTTCCGATCTCTTGATATATTTTCGCCAGAGAATTCTCGAAGGAAAAGACATATACTTCCTGAGGCGTTTTGTTTTGAGTAAGGTATAAGAATAATCCGACAACAATCACAAATAACCATGCAGCACCAGCCCAGACCCATTTCCGTCTCAAGAATTGAGGCGGGCCCCTCCTCTTCTCTTGTTGAACATAAGAAATTTCAGTTTTGATTCTGGATGTAAATTCCTCCCAATAAATGGGAGAAACCTCAAGCCTTTCCAGGTTTTTGGCTTGTTTATGGAGCCTTTCTATATTTTCTGCGTATGAACTGCACGATGAACACTTTCTGAGATGCGTTTCGAGGATTTTGTTCTTTTTCTCTGGAAGCTCACCATCAATATTATTAGAAAGCAATTTTTCGATTTTTCTGCATCTCATTCTATTCTCCTTCCAGATATGGCCTTAATTTTTGCTGGAGCATTTTTCTTGCCTTATGCATCCTCCAAGATACTGTATTCTCCGAACAACGAAGGATCTTTGCTACCTGGTTATGCGTTAATCCTTGAGAAACAACCAAAACAAAGGAAGCTCGATAGGTTAATGGTAAGGAATCTATCGCTTCTTTCAATTTTCTTGAGAGTTCTTTCTTCAAAGAACATCTCTCCGGAGATAGAGTTGAAGCTGCTGACTTCACGTCTAATGAATAATCTTCAACATGAACTTCTCTTTTTTCATCCATTTTCCTTCTTTTTAGGAAATTCAAAGTCAAATTCACAGCAATCCTGTAAATCCATGTGTAGAATGTAGAACTCTGCTTAAAATTCCTCAAGGATTTATAGGCATGCATGAAAGTCTCCTGAGCTAAATCATAAGCATCCTGCTGATTCCTCGTCAAAGAAAGTATTGTATGATAAATCTTTTCCTGGAAGCGACATACCAACTCTGCAAAAGCCTCAACATCACCTTGTTTTGCCTGTTCAACCAGATGGTCATCAGCAAAATCTGCCATATTTCCATTCATTTATTTAGACACCTATTATACTTAATCCTTTGTTCTTTGGGATTATTCATTTGGAGCCAGGCTATTTCCTAAAACCTTTTATAATTAATTGTAAATGCTTACTTCCGTATCCAAACCGTTGACAAGAGAGAGGCTTACTGTTATTCTTTTACCTAATTTTCGAGGTTTTTTCCCATGATTGAACGATACACGCGTGCCGAGATGGGCGCTATCTGGACCGAAGAAAACAAATACCAGAAATGGCTCGATGTTGAGCTGGCTGTCTGTGAAGCATGGGCAAAAGCGGGTGAAATCCCTTCTCAGGCTCTTAAAAGGATTAAAGACAAAGCAGGCTTTTCCATAAAAAGAATCGAAGAAATTGAAAAAGTCGTAAAACATGATGTGATTGCTTTCCTCACTTCTGTGGCTGAAAAAGTGGGCAAAGACTCCCGTTTTATTCATCTTGGCCTGACATCCTACGATGTTGTCGATACAGCTCTCTCTCTTCTTATCAAAGAGGCGCTGGGAAAAATACAAAAAGACATCATTCCCCTTAAAGATACTCTTAAAGATGAAGCTTTACGCTATAAAAAAACCGCGATGATGGGAAGGACTCATGGAGTTCACGCTGAGCCTATCACCTTTGGAGTTAAACTCCTTGTCTGGTATGAGGAAATAAAGCGCCAACTTCTTCGTCTGGAAAATGCTAATGAGGTTATAAGCTACGGCAGAATTTCTGGATCTGTCGGGACCTACATTCATCTCGACCCGAAAATTGAGCTTTATGCCTTAAAAAAACTAGGTCTTAATCCGTCAGCGGTTTCCACCCAGGTCCTTCAGCGCGACAGGCATGCCGAAGTCCTCTCTGTGTTAGCGCTTCTTGCCTCTTCCCTGGACAAATTTGCAGTCGAAATTCGCCATCTCCAGAGAACAGAAGTCCTCGAAGTAGAGGAAGCTTTCACCAAAGGTCAAAAAGGCTCATCTTCAATGCCGCATAAAATGAATCCTGTTCGCACCGAAAGAATCTCAGGTCTCGCTCGCATCGTCAGATCTAATCTCCAGGCCGCCTTGGAAAACATCTCTCTCTGGCATGAGAGAGATATTTCTCACTCCTCAGCTGAAAGAATCATTATTCCTGATTCTTTTATTCTCACAGATTTTATCTTGGCTGAGACAGTCGACATCATAAAAAACTGGAAAGTCAATGCTGACAGGATGAAGGAAAATATCGACCTTACCCGAGGTCTTATTTTTTCCCAGAGTGTTCTCCTTGCTCTCACGAAAAAAGGAATATCTCGGGAGCAAGCCTTTAGGCTTGTCCAGAGGAACAGTCTTAAAGCCTGGAAAAAACGCCTTGATTTTAAAAACCTTCTGCAATCTGATAAGGAAATCAGAGAAATCTTATCCAAGGAAGAAGTAAATTCTTGTTTTTCTCTCCAGCCTTATTTAGAAAAAATAGATTATATCTTCGACAGGGTTCTTCGTGATGAAAGTTAGAATACTCGTCTCTTTTAAAGACAGTGTTCTTGACCCTCAAGGCCAGGCTGTTAAAAATACTCTTCATACTCTTGGCTATAGTTCCATAAAAGATGTAAGGCAGGGCAAAGTCTTTGAGCTTGAACTGGAAGGGATTTCTAAGAAAGAAGCTGAAAAGATCATTCCTAAAATTTCCGACAAAGTTTTAGCAAATCCCGTCATCGAAAAATTCTCCTGGCAAATCATAGAAAAAGGCTGAAATCTCAATAAAAACTGGGGAAGTCAATTCCCGGTCACAAAAGGCTAAATTGAAATTTGGAGTAGTAATTTTTCCGGGATCCAATTGTGATTACGATACGTACTATGCCCTTAAAAACGTCTTTAAACAAAAGACGACATTTCTATGGCACAAAGAACATGATCTAAAAAACGTCGATTGTGTCATTCTTCCAGGAGGATTTTCTTACGGAGACTATTTAAGGTCAGGCTCCATCGCTGCCTTTTCTCCTTTAATGCAGGAAGTGAAAGAATTTGCGCTACGCGGGGGGCTGGTGCTCGGAATATGCAACGGATTCCAGATTCTTTTGGAATTGGGGCTTCTTCCAGGAGCTATGCTCAGGAATGAAAAATTGAAATTTCTCTGCCAGTTCATCCACATTAGAGTAGAAAACAATAAAACTCCTTTTTCGCACCAAGCAAAAAAGGGGCAAATACTGAAGGTTCCGATCGCTCATTTTGACGGAAATTACTTCGCTTCTCCTGAAACAATTCTGGAAATAAAAAAGAACAGCCAGATTGTTTTCCGCTATTCAGACGCTAAAGGGCAGCTCAATGAAGAGGCTAACGTCAACGGATCTGCGGAGAGTATTGCAGGTCTTATCAACAAGGCTGGAAATGTCCTGGGAATGATGCCTCATCCCGAAAGGGCTTCTGAAGTACTCCTTGGCAGCGAAGATGGCCGGATTATTTTTGAATCAATAATCGCGAAGCTGAGCTAACCTTCCCAGGAAAAGAAGAGCAGTTAACATGATTGATAAGAAGATTATCGAAGAACACAACCTCACGCTGGAGGAATACGAAAAAATTGTCCAGCTTATCGGGAGAGAGCCCAACATCACAGAACTGGGGATATTCTCTCTCATGTGGTCAGAACACTGCAGCTATAAAAGCTCAAAAATCCATCTCAAGAAATTGCCGGTAACAGGCAAAAATGTGGTCCAGGGACCTGGTGAAAATGCGGGAATTATCGACATCGGGGACGGTTTAGTAGCAGTTTTTAAGATCGAGTCCCACAATCATCCCTCTTATATTGAACCCTACCAGGGCGCTGCGACAGGAATCGGGGGAATTCTCAGAGATATATTTACCATGGGAGCCAGGCCCATCGCTCTCCTGGATTCTCTCCGCTTTGGGCCTCTTTCCAAACCCAAAAACAAATCCATCATGGAAGGAGTAGTCTCAGGGATAGCAGGTTACGGAAACTCCATTGGAGTTCCGACGGTAGGAGGCGATATTTATTTCAACGACTGCTATTCCCGCAATCCGCTGGTCAATGTGTTTGCCCTTGGAATAGCGGAAAAGAACAAGATCTTTTACGCAAAAGCCGAGGGAATAGGGAATCCGGTGTTGTATGTCGGGTCAAAAACCGGACGAGACGGCATTCATGGTGCAACCATGGCTTCAGCAGAATTCGACCAGGATTCAGAAAAGAAGAGACCAAATGTCCAAGTCGGAGATCCCTTCAAAGAAAAGCTTTTAGTCGAGGCCTGCCTAGAAGTCATGGCCAAAGACATTATTGTGGGAATTCAAGATATGGGGGCTGCAGGTCTGACCTGCTCTACGAGCGAGATGGCTGCTAATTCTGGTGCTGGCATAGAAATCAACCTGGACCTCGTTCCCCAAAGAGAAGAAGGCATGACTCCCTATGAGATGATGCTCTCTGAGTCTCAGGAAAGAATGCTCATCGTGGCCAAAAAAGATAAAGTCGAAGAAGTGCAGCAAATTTTTTCAAAATGGGACTTAGACGCCGTTACCATCGGTCAAGTTACAGAAGGAGGCAGACTCAAGGTCAGGTTTGAAGGAAAGATTGTCGTGGATCTTCCGGTTGATGCTATTATCAACCTCTGTCCTGTCTATAAAAGAGAGAGCAAAATTCCCTCATACCTCAAATCAGAAACTATCATCAAGCCCTTTCCCTCACCAGAAAATTACAGCAAAACTCTTCTCAAGCTTCTCTCTTCAGCCACTATCGCAGAAAAAGAATGGGTCTACCGTCAATATGATCATACGGTCCAGGTTAACACTGCTTTTCTTCCCGGAGCTGATGCTTCTCTTTTAAGGATTAAAAATTCGAAGAAAGCTTTAGCCCTCACTCTTGATGGAAACTCCCTCTATTCTTATCTGGATCCACGGACTGGAGGAAAGATAGCAGTAGCAGAAGCCTGCCGGAATTTAGCCTGTGTAGGAGCAAGGCCTGTTGGGGTCACCAACTGTTTGAACTTTGGCAATCCGGAAAAACCAGAAATAATGTGGCAATTTAAGGAAGTTGTCGAAGGAATAGCCCAAGCATGCAGTGCTTTTAATATTCCTGTTACCGGAGGAAACGTAAGTTTTTACAACGACACAGAAGGAATCTCGATCTATCCATCTCCTGTGCTCGGCGTGGTCGGGATTGTGGATGATGTGAGCAGAGCGGTCAGTCCTGGATTCAAGAAGGCAGGAGATTCAGTGATCCTTCTGGGAGAAAACAAAGAAGAACTGGGTTGCTCTGAATACCTCAAGTGCGTTTTTAATATGGAAAAGGGTATTCCTCCCCAAATCGACTTGAAAGAAGAAAAACGAATTCAGGAATTCTGCTTGGAAACAATTTCTATGAGCCTCATCGAATCTGCTCATGATATCTCGGAGGGAGGCCTTAGTATTTCTCTTGCAGAATGTTCATTGTTAAGTCCTCTAAAAATTGGTTTTAGCCTTGCTATTCAAGATGATATGCGGCTAGATGCGCTCCTGTTTGGAGAAACTCAATCCAGAATAGTAGTTTCATCTAGCAACCAAAAAGTTAAAAAACTACTTAATCTTGCAAAAAAAAGAAAAGTTAAAGCAACTGTTTTAGGAAAGACTGGTGGGGATAGGATTATTATTTATCATTCCAATAAGAAAATTATCGACATTCCTGTTAATGAAGCCTATAAGGCTTGGAAAGAGGCTATTCCTGATATTTTTCAGGTGAAATGAAAAGTTCTGCAATAAGAAGCATCTCCAAATCCGTGATTGGAGAAGGTTTTGGGAAATAGCCTAGCTCCCTTCAGATTTTTAACGCCATACTCCATTCGCCCTTCTCGGCGTCTGCGTAACTCGCTGGGGTCAGGCCTTGCCATTGGGTGAAGATATTTTCTTACTGCTTACTCTTATGGCATTCCTCGGGATAAGGCCTGACCCCCTCGACGCCCTCCTCCGTCGGGTTCCATGCTTGGCGATGGCTGTATGGTGAAAAACCGTGAGAAAGGCTGAGCGGGCATGGTTTCTCTCCGGAGTGGAGGAGAGCGAAGCCTTGGGAATAAATGGAGCCTGGCCCCATTTATTCCCTATTTTTTCACAGTGTAGGGGCTTGATTTATCAAGCCCACCTTTTAATTCCTATAAGAAATAATTGAGTTTTAAATATCAGACTTTAACGTTAAGGAAAAGCAGTCTCCTTTTTAAAAAAGTAGCCTGCCCCCTTTTTTGCAAAGGCCATAAAATAATTGAAAGTTTTTTTGATAAAAGATAAACTGAATAACTGTGTAATGGACCGAAGGAAAAAGTTTAATTAAGTAAGGAAAGCAAGATGACTGAAGAGGTTTTTTTAAGCCCCAAAAAAAAGGGGAAAATAGCAGTTTTTATTTCTGGCCGGGGCTCAAATTTTAGAGCCATTCACGATTCCATCCTTGCCGGAAAAATGAATTGCGAGATCGCCCTCGTCTTCAGCAATAAAGAGGATGCACCAGGACTTAAGACAGCCCAGGACCGAGATCTTGAAACTCTCTTCCTCGACCCAAAAGCCTATTCGAGCCGCGAAGATTATGAGAAAGAGATTATCAAGGAACTCAGGAAGAGAGATGTGGATCTAATCTGTTTAGCAGGTTACATGAAAATATTGGGCCCCTCCCTTTGTCGCGAGTTTAAGAACGCTATCATTAATATTCATCCAGCACTTCTCCCCTCTTTTCCTGGCCTACATGTTCAAAAAAAAGCTATTGATTGGGGAGTCAGATATTCAGGAGCTACTGTCCACTTTGTTTCCGAGGATGTGGACATGGGCCCAATCATCGTTCAGGAAGTAGTGCCAGTCATTCAGGATGATACAGAGGAAACTCTGAGCGATAGAATCCTAAAGGAAGAACATAAAATCTATTCCGAAGCGGTAAGGCTCTATTTTAATGGGAGACTTGAGGTGAGGGGAAGAAGAGTGTATATAAAATAGATCCCCACCAAAGAAAAGACAATGAAATCAGTTGAAGAACAATTTGAATACCTAAAAAAAGGCTGTGTGGATCTTATTCAGGAAAAAGAGCTAAAAGCCAAACTTGCCCGTTCTCTCAAGAAAAATAAGCCTTTAAAAGTTAAAGCGGGATTTGATCCCACCGCCCCGGATATTCATTTAGGCCACACTGTGCTCTTGCGCAAGATGAAGCACTTTCAGGACTTAGGCCATGATGTGATCTTTCTCATCGGCGACTTTACCGGGCTTATCGGCGATCCCTCGGGAAGATCGGCCACCCGCCCTCCTCTGACTAGAGAAGAGATCAATAAAAATGCTGATACCTACAAGAAGCAGATATTCAAGATTCTCGATCCTGAAAAAACTATCATCGATTTTAATTCTCGATGGCTAGGAAAACTAACTAGCACTGATATTATTAACCTTGCCTCTAAATACACAGTGGCCCGGATACTGGAAAGAGATGATTTTACTAACCGCCTGAAAAATAACAAACCCATATCTGTCCATGAAATCCTCTACCCTCTCATGCAGGCTTATGATTCTGTTGCTTTAAGAGCAGACGTGGAGCTCGGCGGAACAGACCAAAAATTCAATCTCCTCGTCGGCCGTGAAATACAGAGGGCATTTAAGCAGGAGCCTCAGGTGATCATGACAACTCCCCTGTTGGAAGGCTTGACTGGCGTGGAGAAAATGAGCAAATCTTTAAACAATTATATAGGAATTACTGAGCCCCCTTCGGAAATTTACGGAAAAGTCATGTCCATCTCAGATCCTTTGATGTTTCGCTACTACGAGCTTCTAACAGACGAATCCCTCTCCCAGATTGAAAAATGGAAAAAAGAGGTCAAAGAAGAAAAAATCAATCCTAAGGACCTCAAATCAAGATTGTCCCTGTCCATCGCATCTGATTTTTGGGGAAAGGAAAAGGCAAAAAAAGCTTTGCAGGAATTTGAAAGAATATTCAAGAAGAAAGAGCTTCCTACAAAAATTGAAGATATAGAAATAAAAATCGGAAAAAAAATAGAACCCAAAGGTAAAGTTAAAGACAAAACTAAAGTTGAGGCCGTGGTAACGGTAGTTCCCCTTATTGATCTGCTGGTCGAACGAAGCATTTTCCCTTCAAGAAAAGAGGCAAAAAGGGTAATCCGCCAGGGAGGGGTTTATCTTGACGGGAAAAGAATCGAAGACATTGCTTTCAAAATAGATTTGAGCAAAAAGAGCGATTTAATTCTTAAAATTGGCAAGAGAAAATTCTATAGAATCATAAAAAAGAAAGCATAAAAACAGATTATTATTCCGGAGGGGAAAGCTTGGGGGGTTTGCCAAATATATCCTTGTATATTTTAGAATAAGAGTCTTTACCCCCCATAAGAAGGCAGGTCAGAGGCATAACTTTTTTTGCCAACCTGGACATCGCTCCAGCTGTTCTCCGAATATCCCACTGGGCAGTAGCATCCTCTCTCAGCCTGGAGATATGATACAATTCTCTGGCATTAACCTTTAGTAAGA